>NZ_JBHVAK010000066.1:0-36149 GCF_042667085.1 Nocardia sp. NPDC057353 | reverse complement strand
ACCCTGGTTCTTTTTCGGGTTCGGGGTTATTGACACCCCCCCCCTTGGGCAATCCCCGCCCGGCCCCCCCCCCCCGGGGGGCACGGGTGGCGGACCCGGGTGGGGGGTCCCCGCCACGAGCCACACTACAGCGGGGCGGGGACGAAGTCGGCGCAGCCGGCGGGGAGCCGGACACCCGCGGTGCGGAGCTGGGCGACCCGGGTGAGGTAGGCGGCGCCGAGCAGGAGCTGGTCGGCGAGCTCGGCGGCGCCACGATTGGGCAGCGCCGCGAGGTGGGTGCCCGCCGCCCAGGTGTTGAAGGCGCCCATGGCGGGGCCGCACCAGATCTGGTAGTCGGCGACCCGGTCGGGTTCGCCGCGGATGCTCCAGCCCGAGGAGAGGCCGAGGTACCAGCGGAAGACCAGCGCCATCCGGCGTTTCGGGTGCTCGGCGGCGCCCGCCAGCTGGGCCGGGTCGCGCTCGGTGAAGAAGCGCACGCACTCTTCCCACACCTGGTCGACCGGGCGCTGGAAGAGCGTCCGCTCCAGTTCGGCGCGGAGCTCGGCGGGCAGGTCGTCCAGGCCGTCGTAGGCGCGGTAGGTGTCGTAGAGCTTCTGCGCCCGGCCCGCGAACATGGTGCCGCGGCGCAGCACCTGCACCTGCACCCCGAGCTCGAACATGTCCGCCGACGGCGCCATGACGCAGTCCGCGAACTGCGCGCCCGCCAGCAGCTGCTTGGTGGCGGCGCACTGCGCGGCCTCCACCGTCGCCTGGTTGATCGAGCCGGTGACGATGTAGGCGGCGCCGAGCGCGAAGGCGGCCGCGGCCGCGGCCGGGGTGCCGATGCCGCCCGCCGCGCCGACCCGCACCGCGGCGGCGCCCGCGAAGTCGCGGGCGATCCGGTCGCGCGCCGCCGTGAGCTCCGGCAGCAGCACCACCAGTGGGCGCCGGTCGGTGTGGCCGCCGGAGTCCGCCTCGGCGGTGATGTCGTCGGCCATCGGCACCCGCTCGGCGAGTCGGGCCTGCTCGGCGGTGATGTCGCCGGACTCGACCAGCCGGGTGAGCAGCGCGGCCGGGGCCGGGCGCAGGAAGTGCTCGGCCACCTCGACCCTGGACACCTTGGCGATCAGCCGGTGCCCGATCACGATCCCGCCCTGCGGGTCGGCGCGCAGGCCGGCCGCGCGGTACCGCACCACCTCGGTGGTGAGGTTCATGAAGGCCGATGCCTCCACGCAGCGCACGCCGTGCCGCAGGCAGGCGTCCACGATGGCCCGCTCCAGCGCGGGCTCGGACGGGCTGTGGATCAGGTTGCAGGCGTAGGGCCGGTCGCCGAGTTCGGCGCGCAGCCCGGCCAGCGCGGCGTCCACCCGGTCCGGGGTCACGCCCGCCGCGCCGTAGGAGCCGAGGTAGCCGGCCCCGGCGAGCGCCGTGACCAGCGCCGGTGCGGCGATGCCGTTGGCCATGGCGCCCGCCATGTAGGCGCCGCGCAGCCCGTGCGCGGCGCGGAATCGGCTGTCGCCGAGCCGGTCGGGGGTGAGCGGGCCGACCGCGGCGAGCACCTGCGCGCCCGCGGTCGCGGACCGTTCGGCGGTGAGCCCGACCCGGCCGTCCCGGCGCAGCACCCACACCGGCCGGGCGAGGTCGCGGAGCAGGGCGGTGATCTCGGCCGGGGTCTCGGCGACCGGCCGGTGCAGCGTGGTCACGGCCGGACCTCCCGCTCGCCGAGCTCGATCGCCAGGTCAGTGAGCTCGTAGATGCGCAGCCCCGGCTTCCACAGCGAGCCGTCGACCACCGCGATCACGCCGTGCTCGCCGTGCCGGATCTCCTTGATGTGCGCCTCCAGCTCGACGGTGCCGTCGGTGGGCAGGAACTGGCCGCGGTAGCGCCAGGCGAAGGGGATGTCGGCGGGGATCCGGAAGGCCGGGTCGGCGAGGTCGTCGGCGTACCCCGCGTCCAGCATCCACTCCTGCACGGCGTGGATCACCGACTCGACGCCGAGCGAGCCCGGGATCACCGGGTCCAGGTGGAAGTGCCGGTCGAAGTACCAGTCGGCGGGGTCGATCGCGCGCAGCGAGTGCAGGTAGCCCGCCCCGTACTTCCCACCGCCGTCGACCACCTGGACGCGGTCGATGAGCGCGAGGGTGTCGCGGGAGCAGAGCGGGGCCGCCGGGTCGGCGCGGCGGGCGGCCACGTCGATGGTCCTGGGTGCGGCGGCGGGGTGCTCGGCGAGCCAGGTCGGGGCCGGGCGGCCCGCGTCCAGGCCGGTCTGGTTGGCGAGCGCCTCGTCGCTGAAGTAGCCGAACATGGTCTCGCCCCGGTAGAAGGCCTCGCCGCCGGTGCTCAGGGTGTAGTCGAAGGTCTGCAGCGAGGAGCCGGGCAGGATGGTGGTCGAGAGCAGCCTCGACTGCTGCCGGATGGTGGTGTCGCGCAGGTCGACCCGGCGCAGCACGGTGGCGGTGCCGCCGAGGTTGCGCAGGCTCAGGGTGGTGCCCGGCTGGGTGCGCGTCGGGCCCGCGTAGTAGCCCATGAGGAGCGCCGCCTGCAGCGAGGTCTCCATGTACACGAAGTGCGGCATGGACTCGTTGGCGGTGTCGCCGTAGTACCAGGAGTCGGCGGGGGAATCGTATTCGGTGGTGTAGGAGGCCGAGTCCAGGCGGCCCCGTTCGCCGTCGAAGTCGAGGACCCGGTCGACCAGGAGCAGGCCGCCGGTGGGGAGGCGGGTGGCGCGGACGCCGGTGTACTCGGCGAACTCCTCGCCCATGGCGACGGCCTGGTCGCCGCGGGCCAGGTGGGTCATGTGGAATTCGCTGAGCAGCAGGGATTCGTCGGCTCGGCCGGGGCCGATGTCCGCGCCGGTCGGCTCGACGGCGGTGAGCTCGACCGAGAAGGGGTCGGCGTCGATGTGCACCTCGGCGGTGAGGTGCGGGCGGGGTACCAGGTCGATCTCGGTGACGCGGAGGGTGAGGGTTCCCGCCTCCGGGCCGGGGGCGCCTGCCGGGGCGGAGGATTGCAGGGTGGAGCCGGTCAGGGCGAGGTGCAGCCCGGCGAACAGGGCGAAGATTTCGGCGGCCTGGGTGGCGGCGGTGCCGGGGTCGCCCCGGTAGCCGGCGGTGAGGTGGCCGCGGCCTGTGGTGCCGAACAGCTCCAGCGTGGTGACCTCGATGAGGACCAGGGGGTGCTGGTCGGCGAGTTTCGCGGCCGGGCGGATGCCGGGGCGGTGGTGGTTGGGGCCGAAGACCCCGGTGATGTCGCCGTCGGCGAGCTGTCGGAGTGCGGGCTGGTCGAGGTGGGTTCTGGTGGTGCGGGCCAGGGGTTTGAAGGCCCACTCGGGGGCGTGGAACCGGTTCTGCCCTGCGGCGGGGTCGGCGGCCGGTGCCGCGATTCGGGCTTCGTCGCCGACCGGGTGCCGCGCCCCCGCGCTCGGCGCGGGCTGTCCGTTGGCGCCCCGATCGGGTGCACCGGTGGTGCCGGACTGCTCGGCGCCGCGCAGGGGTGCGAGCCCGGCACGCTCCCAGAGGGCGCGCTGGAGCGCGTACTGCGCCGCGAGGGCGGCGCGGTGCGCGTCCGCGACGCCCGCGCGGAGTTGCGCGAGCGGATTCGGAATGCTGGTCGTCGGCACCGCCGCGCCGGGCGGGGCCGCACCGGTCGGCACCGCACCGGCAGCCGGAGCCGCGCCCGTGGCTGCCGCCGCGGCGGCCGGGGCCGCCTCCCGTTCGGGGGCCGCCGGACCGGCGGGCTCCCGCACCGCGTCGGGATCGAACGCGATGCCGTCGAACTCCAGGGTCGTCATGCCATCCACCGCCTCACCGAGGTCTGGAACTTCTCCGTCAGATCGGGCGTCGTGACCACCACGACGTCCGAGAACCGCTGCAGCACCGTGCCGTCGGCACCGACCGCGGCGGCGTCGACGCGGGCGTCGAAGCGACCGGCCCGGCCGTTGCCGACGACCAGCGCGAACGGCTCGCCCACCGGCAGCGGCCGGTGGTACTCCACCCGCCCGATGCCGAGCGGGAGGCAGGCCGTGCCGAGCAGCCGGTGCCCGAGCACCGGCGGGCCCTGCAGCATCAGGTCCGCGCGGACCGGATCGTGCAGCCTGCTCGCGTAGGCGCCGCCCGCCACCGGGGCCGCGTCCAGCGCGCAGTCGAAGACGACGGTGTCCCCGGTGTCCGCGACCACCCGCCGCAGCCCCTGCAGCGCGGGGGCGTGGAACTGGATGCCATCGCGGTAGATGTCGAGCGTGCTCGCGGGCCCGTCGGGCAGCGCGAGCACCGGCGGATCCGTCGGTGCGGCAGCCAATTCCAGCGTCGCCCGGAAGTGCGCGACCGCACCGTCGCGCACCGTGACCCGCACCGGAAGGACACCATCGGTCTCGACGCCCGGCTCAAGCTCGAGCTCGAGCGCCCCGACCTCGTGGTCGAACACCAACCCCTTGAGCACCTGGAAATCCCCGGCACCGATCACGGTGCGGCCGGGAAGGGCGCGCTCCGCGGCGTGCGCCATGGCGCCGAGCCCGAAGGTGGCGGGCAGCACGATGTGCTCCCCCACCCGGTGCGCCGCGATGACCGGCTCGTCGGTGAGCCCGATCAGGCTGCGGCGCACCCGGACCGGCGCGAGCGGCACCGGCGCCGGGCCGGAGAGCGATTCGGCAGGGCCGATCAGCACCACGGTGTCGGCTTCGCGCTCGGCGGTGAACTGCTCGGTGAAGGCCGCCGCCCCGGTCGCCGGGGCCAGCAGCTCGACGCCGAGCGCGTGGAAGTGCGCGCGCAGGGCGGGGGTCACCATGCCGCCGTCCCATGCGCCCCAGTCGATCGCGGTGACGTGCCGGTCGGGGTCGGCCCGGCGCCAGGCCACCGCGAAGCGGGAGAGCGCCTCGTTGGCGGCGGCGTAGTCGGCCTGGCCGGTGTTGCCGTAGAGCCCCGCCACCGAGGTGAACAGGATGAGGTGCTTCGGCTCCGGTACCGCTGCCAGCAGCGCCGCCAGCCCGGCGAGTTTCGGATCCAGCACGCGGGCAATGGATTCCGCGGTCTTGTCCGGGATCTTGGAGTCGGCGAGTACACCCGCGCCGTGCACGATGCCGGTGATCGCCGCGCTCCAGGGGTTGAGCGCCCTGCGGACCGCGTCCGCGTCGGTGGCATCGACCGCCACGTAGTCGGCGCGGCCGTCCAGCGCGGCGAGGGTCTCCCGGATCTCGCGGGCGGCCCTGATCTCCGAGCAGGTGCGGGCGATGTCGCGCGGTTTCGCACCGGTGCCCGCCAGGGCGCGCACGGCGGCCTGCTGGAGATCGGCGTCGGCGATCCCGGCCGCCCACGCCGGCTCCGGTGCCGGGTCGGTCCGGCCGAGCAGGACGAAGCGGGCGGGGACCCGCTCGGCCAGCGCCAGCACGCAGGTGGCGGTGACGCCGCGGGCGCCGCCGGAGACGACCAGCAGGTCGTCGGCGGTCAGCGTCGGCGCGGGCTGGTCGTGCGGCGGGCGGATTCGGGTGACCGTGCGGGCCGGGCCGAAACCGCCGGGGACCAGGGTGGACCTGGTGCCGTCGGCGGCCACGCCGACCTCGACGACGTCCCGCGCGGCGTCGTCCAGTTCGGTGAGGAGCAGTTCGGCACAGCGCTCCGGCGTCGCCGCCGGGTCGATGTCGACGGCCCGGCAGAACAGGTCGGGGCGTTCGGCGGCGAGGGTTTTCAGGATGCCGCCGACGCCGCCGAGCAGGGCGCGGAGCGGGTCGTCGGCGGTGCGGAAGCCGAGGCCGCCGTCGAGTCGGATCAGGGTCGCGACGGTGGCGCGGCCGTGCTCCGCCGTCATGGCGGGGGTGACCCGGCCCGCGGTCAGGATGGTGTCGGTCAGCAGGCGCTGGGCGCCTGCCCGCTCGGCGCCGGTGCCGAGCAGGATCAGGCACAGGTCGGGCCGCTCTCCCGGGTCGGGAAGGGCGGTGGTGGTCCGCACCGACCAGCCGCGCGCGGTGAGCGCGGTGGTCAGTGCGGTGGTCTCGCCGCTGTGCGCGGGGTCGACGAGCAGGGCCACCGGGTTGGGCCGGTAGGCGCCGACCGCGGTGTCCGCGGCGGGCAGGGTGACCAGTTCGACGGTATGCCGCGGGGTGCGCCCCGCGGCATCAGCTTTTGGGTGGACATCACCGCCGGTGCTCAGCTCGGCCACGATCTGGTCGAGGGTGCGCAGGGTGCCGAGTTGCTCCGGGCCGAGGGTGGGTAGGTCGGGGAAGCGTTCCTGGAGGGCGCCGATGACCTGGACTCGCTTGATCGAGTCGACGCCGAGGTCGGCTTCGAGGTCCATGCCGGTGTCGACCATGTCGACCGGGTATCCGGTCTGCTCCGCGACGACCTCGCGCAGGGTTCGGCGGAGAGTCTCCGCGTCGCCGGAGGTGGTTTCCGCGGGGGCGGAGGTGGTTTCCGCGGGGGCGGGGTGTTGCGCGGGAGCGGCGGGCGTTGCCGCAGGAGTCTCCGAGCGGGCGGAGGGGCTCTCGCCGAGGAGTTCGGCGATCTGGTCGAGGGTGCGCAGCGTGCCGAGCTGCTCGGGGCCGAGGTTCGGCAGGGCGGGGAAACGCTCCTGGAGGGCGCCGATCACCTGGACTCGCTTGATCGAGTCGACGCCCAGGTCGGCCTCCAGGTCCATGCCGGTGTCGACCATCTCGACCGGGTAGCCGGTCTGCTCCGCGACCACCTCGCGCAGGGCCTGGAGGAGGTCGTCCCTGCTGCCCGCCGGAGCGGATGCCGCGCCGCTCGGTGCCGGGACCGGCGCATCCGCGGTTGCCGTAGCCACGGCAGCGGTATTTCCGGCCGCGGCCGAGTTCGACGCCGGGGTGGCGGTCGACGCCGGCGCGGCTGCCGGTGCCGAGGTGGCCGCCGGCGCCGAGGTAGACACCGGTGCCGGCGCGACAGGGGCAGCCGGTGCCATCGCAGCCGGTGCGGCGGTGGCGGTCGGTGCGGCAAAGGCGGCCGGGGCGGACTGCGGCGCCACTGTGGCTGCCGTGGCTACGGCAGCCGAGCTTTCGGCCGGGGCGTGCGCCGAGGGAGCCGCGGCGGGGAGCGGTTCGGCCGAACCGTTGGAGTGCGCCGGGGCGAGCGCGTCGGGGCGGTGCTGCGGCACGGCGACGGGCTGGTAGGCGGGTCGCGCGGCGGTGGGGCGGGCGAAACCGGCCTCGAGCTCGGCGAGCTGGGCGAGGACGTCGGAGGCGCGGGTGTGGCTCGCCGCGATGGCGACGCCGTGGTCCTTGACCGCTTCGATGGCGCGCACGGTGGACTCGGTCAACACGCCCGCGTCGAGCGCGCCGACCAGGGCGCGGGCCATGTCGAGCTGGCCGTCGAGGAACTGGTGGTGGGATCGGAGGTGCTGGGTCAGCGCGCTCTCCGGTGCGCCGTCCTGCTGGGTCGAGTACACGGAGGTCTCCGTCGGGTCGGGGGTGTACCTGGGCGGGGCCGGGACCGGGTCGGGTGCGGGGGCCACGGCGGTGGTGCTCGGCGCGGGAGCCGAGCCGGAGGTGCGGGCGGGCCCACCGGGCTCCGCGTCGGCGCCGAAGGCGACGCGGGCACCGGCACTCGCGGAGCCGTCCGCGCCGTTCCCGGCGGCGGCGCCGTTGCCTGCCGCATCCCGCGCGGCGGCACCGATGCCGCTCGCCACGGAACTCGCGGAGGCGTCCGCACCTGCGCCGTCGAGCTCGACCCGGTACCCGTCCGCGAGCGCGGCGGCGTACGCCGCCTTCCGCGTCTCCGGCACGTACTCGGGCGCCGAGATGGTCACCGTCATGGGCCTGCTCGGCCGGTGCGGCTCCAGCGCCGGGGCCGCGTGCCGGTTGATGCCGGACAGCCCGAACCCGAGCACCGCCAGCCGGACGGCGGCGCGGGACAGCGCGAGGTCGCCGTTGCCGATCGGCCCGGAGTCGGTGGCGATGGCGACCACGTCGTCGCCGAGGGTGCGCCGCACCAGCGAGGTCAGCACCTGCTTGGGGCCGAACTCGACGAAGACCGTGCACCCGGACTCGCGCAGCGCGGTGAGCGCGGCCGCGAACTCGACCGGCTGCCCGAGCTGCCCGGTGAGCACCGCGCGGTTGGCGGCGGCGTCGGCGCCGTACCGCGCGCCCGCGCTGTTGGCGTGCACCGGCGCGTCCGGCTCGCCGATCTCCACCTCGGCGAGCGCGGCGGCGAAGGCGTCCACCGCGTGCGCCACGTACGGGGTGTGGAAGGCGCCGGAGACCGGCAGCGCGCGGGTGGCGACCCCGCGCTCGCGGCAGACGGCGACCGCGGCGGCGACGGCATCCGGCCCGCCGCCGATCACCACCTGGTCGGGGGCGTTGTGGTTGCAGATCCAGACGTCGTCGATGGCGTCGACGATCTCCCGCGCCACCTCGACGGTCGCGTTCAGCGCGACCATCGTGCCCGCCTCGACCCCGGCGCGCGGCGTCATCGCCACACCGCGGGCCCTGGCAAGGCGGTGGAAATCGCTGCCGCTCAGCGCACCCGCGGCCCAGAGCGCGGTGAGCTCGCCGAAGCTGTGCCCGAGGTACCCGTCGGCGCGGAACCCGCGCTCGCGCAGCGCCGCGAACTGCCCGGCGGCGAGCGCGCCGATGCCGGGCTGCGCGAACTCGGTGCGGCGCAGCGCCGCCTCCTGCGCGGCCGCGGTCTCCTCGTCGAAGGCGGGCGGCGGGAACACCACGGACGAGAGCCGCTGCGGCGCACCGGCGAAGGCCTCGTTGGCGGCGTCGAATGCGGCGCCGACGGCGGGGTGCGCGATGGCGGCGTCCGCGCCCATGTCCACGTACTGGCTGCCCTGGCCCGCGAAGAGCGCGGCCACCTTCCGGTTCGGCAGCGCGGAGGCGCGGTAGTAGACGCCCTCGGGGTGCTCCCAGGCGGGAGCGTCCGGGTTGCGGACCATTTCGTCGACGGCGAGCCCGCGCAGGTGCTCGGCGTTCTCGTCGTCGAGCGAGACGAACCCGACGCGCGCGTGCCGCTCCGGGATCTCGCCGCCGTCGATCGGCGCGGTGCTGCGCACGGCGTCGATCAGCCCGGAGACGTCCGGCGCGTGCCAGAGGTGCGCCCGCGCGGTGCGGTGCAGCACGGCGGGCCGCTCGCCGTCAGCCTCCTCGAGCACCACGTGGAAGTTGGTGCCGCCGAAGCCGAACGCCGACGCCGCGGCGCGGCGCACCGGCCGCTCGGGGTCGCGGATCCACGGCCGGGTGCGCGAGTTGACGTAGTAGGGCGCGTCGGCCGGGGCGATCTCGGCGTTCGGCGCGGTGACGTTGATGGTGCCGGGCAGCACCTTCTGGTGCAGCGCGAAGGCCAGCTTCATCAGGCTGGCGGTGCCCGCGGCGCCCTTGGTGTGCCCGATCTGCGACTTCACGCTGCCGAGCGCGGCGAACCGCGGCTCGTCGGTGGCGTCGGTGAGCAGCTCCTTCAGCGCGGTCAGCTCGGTCCGGTCGCCGACCGGGGTGCCGGTGGCGTGCGCCTCCAGCAGCGCCACGGTGGCGGGCGAGACCTCGGCGTCGGCGTAGGCGCGGTCCAGCGCGACCCGCTGCCCGCCTGCGCGCGGGGCGTAGATGCTCTTGGCCCGGCCGTCGCTGGACGAGCCGAGCCCGCGCAACACCGCGTAGATCCGGTTCCCATCGCGGCGCGCGTCCTCGAGCCGGCGCAGCGCGAGCATGGTGATGCCCTCGCCGAGCAGGGTGCCGTCGGCGTCGCTGCCGAACGGGCTGATCCGATCGGACTTGGAGAGCGCCCCGACCTTGGAGAAGCACAGGTAGATGAAGATGGTGTTCTCGGTGTCGACCCCGCCGGTGATCATCATGTCCGCGCGGCCGTCCTGCAGCTCGGCGACGGCGGTGCGCAGCGCGGCCAGCGAGGCGGCGCAGGCCGCGTCGACGGTGCAGTTGATGCCGCCGAGGCCGAGCCGGTTCGCGACCCGGCCCGCGGTGATGTTGGCGAGCAGCCCGGGGAACGAGTTCGCCTCCCACGGCGCGTAGGCGGCGACGAACTTCGCCGAGACCGCCTTCGCGTCGGCTTCGCTCAGCCCGACCGAGCGCGCCGCCTCCTCCAGCACCGGGGTGGCGAGCCGCGCGGCGAGCGGGTGCATCAGCGGCACCGGGCCGGTGGTGCCGAGCACCACGCCGGTGCGGCTCGCGTCGTACCACTCCGAGCCGGTGGCGCCCGCGTCGATCAGCAGGTCGCGGGCGACGCCGAGGCTCAGCGTCTGCATGGTGCTGGTGACCTCGAGCTGGTTCGGCGGCAGCCCGAACTCCAGCGGGTCGAACTCGATGTCGGGCAGGAAGGCGCCGCGGCGGGAGTAGGTCTTGTCCGGTGCCGCGGGGTCGGCGTCGTGGTAGTCGTCCAGGCTCCAGCGCGACGCGGGCACCTCGGTGGTGCAGTCGACGCCGTCGATGATGTTCTGCCAGTACTCACGGTGGTTGCGCGCCTGCGGGAGCAGCCCCGACATGCCGACGATGGCGATCGGGCTGCGGGCGAGGCGTCGTTCGTCCGTCACGAAGGTTCCTCTCGGAGCGGGCGGGTGTCAGGCGGCGACGGTGGTGGCGGTGCGGTCGGCGACGGCGCCCGCGGCGGCGACGGCGAAGGTGTGGTGGCCGAGCGGGGCCGGGTGCAGTCCGTCGGCGGTCCACATCTCGGGCCGCGCCCAGGCCGGGTCGCCCGCCAGGTCGAGCAGGAGCGCGCCGGTGTCGCCGGTGACCTCGCCGAGCACCGCGTTGGCGAAGGCGAAGCGCTCGCGCAGCAGCGCGCGCATGCCGGGCGGCACCGGGAGCCGGGCCGGGATGTCCGGGTAGTTGGCGGTGACCACGGTGGCGCCGCCGGCCCGCAGCGTGCTGAACAGGGTGCGCAGGTTGCGCTCGAACCGCACCGGGTGGAAGTCGCTGACCAGGTCGTTCACCCCGCAGACCACGCCGTAGAGCCCGGCGCGGGCGGCGAAGGCCCGCGGCAGCTGCCGCTCGACAACCGCGGTGGTGGTGGCGCCGTGCTCGCCGAGGTTGCGCACGGTGGCCGGGCGCAGCCCGAGCTGGCCGCCGAGCCGGGGCACCCAGCCCCGGTACCCGCCGCCGGGCGCGTCGTCGCCGCGCCCCTCCACGAAGCTGTCGCCGAGCGCGACCAGGGCGGCGCTCACGCGGTCACCCCGTCCTTGGTGACGTGCCGCGCCGCCTGCGGGAAGTTCACCTTCTCGTAGAGCGCGGCCAGCTCCTCCTCGCCGAAGTACTTCTCCGGGGGGTAGATGCCCGCGATCAGCCCGAAGAAGTTCTTGATGTACTCGGCGTCCATGCTGGTGGCCCGGAACACCGAGTCGTAGTACGGGGTCAGGGTGAGCTCGGAGATGCTCAGCGTGAGCTCGTAGGTGCTCGCGCTCTGCGCGTCCCGCTCGACCTGGTACTCGGCGAGCGCCTCGTCCAGCGGGCGCTCCCCGGAGAGCCCCTGGTGGATCTTCTCCGAGAGCAGCTGGGCGTACTTGAAGGCGTCGGTGATGCCCCAGCCGGTGAAGGGGTCCTTGTGGTAACCGGCGTCACCGACCAGCGCCCAGCCGGGGCCGTAGGACTTCCTGCGGTAGTTGTCCGGGTACAGCATCGGGCGGAAGGGCTCGGCCCTGGTGCCCTTGTCGCGCAGCAGCTCGCCGAGCTCCGGGTCGACCTGGCTCACGATCTCCTGCACGCCCGCGTCGGGGTCCTGGCGGAACTCGCGGAACCGGTCGCGCTTGCGCATCACCGCGACCAGGGTCTGGCCGTCGTTGGTCGGCCAGCCCGCGAACTGCTGCTCGCCGAAGCCGGTGCGGTGCTGCATGCCCCAGTCCACGCCGTCGTAGTACGAGTAGTAGATGAAGCACGCGGCCGCGGAGCCCTCGTAGGTCGCGGCGCCGACCGCCTTGGCCACGGTGGAGTTGGCGCCGTCCGCGCCCACCACCAGCTTCGCCCTGAACTCCTTCTCGGCGCCGCCCGCCTCGCTGCCGCGGATGCCGACGACCCGGTCGCCGTCGAAGACCAGCCCGCTCACGGTGAAGCCCTGGATCACCTCGGCGCCCGCCTCGCCCGCCGCCTCGACCAGGACGGTGTCCAGCGCGGTACGGCGCGGGCAGTAGACCGCGTCGACGCCGTCCGGCGCGGTGCGCGCGAAGCCCGCGATATTGATGTCGGTGTAGGAGAAGTTCAGGTGCCGGATCGCCGGGACACCGGTCGCCACGACCCGGTCGAGCAGCCCCCACGACTTCAGGAAGCCGGAGCCCGCCTGGTGGATGTAGTGGGTCGACGGGGTGTCGCTGGGAAAGGTGGCCCGGTCGACGGCGAGGACGCGGTACCCCTGGCGGGCGAGGAGCATGGCCAGCGGCGAACCGGCCACCCTGGTACCGACAACGATGACGTCGTACATATTTCGCTTCACTTTCCGATCGGTGAATGAAAAGGGGCTAGCGCGCGACGGTGCGCGGTGCGTAGAGCGCGGCGATATCGGCCGCGTACGCCTTTTCGATCGCGGCCCGGCGAAGTTTCCGGGAGGAAGTGAGCAGCCCTTCCTCGACGGTGAAGTCGCCGTCCACGATCCGGAATGCGCGGATGGATTCCGCGCGGGAGACCAGAGAATTCGCCTCGGCCACCGCGGATTCGACCTCGGCGTCGGGATCGAGCCCGGGATCGGCGGCGCGGCGGCGGGCCAGCTGGTCCGGGTCGAGCGTCACCAGCGCGGTGACGAAGTCGCGGCCGTCGCCGACCACCATGCAGTTGCTCACCAGCGGGTGCAGCCGCACCCGGTCCTCCAGCGGGGTCGGCGCCACGTTCTTGCCGCCGGAGGTCACCAGGATCTCCTTGCGCCTGCCGGTGATGGTGAGGAAGCCGTCGGCGTCCAGCTCGCCGAGGTCGCCGGTGCGCAGCCACCCGTCGGCGTCGGCCATCGGCTGACCGGCCGCCGCACCCCAGTACCCCGGCGAGACGTGCGGGCCGCGGACCAGCACCTCGCCGTCCGGGGCGATGCCGACCTCGGTGGCCGGGATGGGCCGCCCCACGGTGCCGAAGCGGTTGGTCTCCGGCGCGTTCACGGTGACCGCGGTGGCCGCCTCGGTGAGGCCGTAGCAGTTCAGCAGCTGCACCCCGAACCCGGCGTAGAAGCCCTGGGTGGACTCGTCCAGCGAGGCGCCGCCGGAGATCACCGCGCGCAGCCGCCCGCCGAGCGCGGCGTATACCGGATGCTCGGCGGGCGCGGGGATCTCGCCGTTGCGCAGCAGCTCCAGCCCGCGTTCGACGGCGGCCGCCTCCTCGCCCGCGGCGAGCGTCGTCCGGCAGAACTTGCGGATCTTCTCCAGGCCGTACGGGATCATCGGCAGGAAGGTCGGGCGCAGCGTCGGCAGCGCGGGGACCAGGTCGGGAATGGCGGGCAGCAGGTGCGTGGTACTGCCGCCGAAGACGCAGGCGAAGAGCATGGTCTGGCCGAAGACGTGGGCCAGCGGAAGGGCGAGCACCGTGCTGCCCGCCTCGAACATGGCCCCGGTGCGGCGCACCGTGTTCGCGGCGGAGACGAACATGTTGCGGTGCGTGATGACGCAGCCCTTGGCGACCCCGGTGGTGCCGCTGGTGTAGACGATCATGGCGGGGTCGGCGGCGCGCACCGCGCCGATCACCCGGTCAAGCCCCGGCTCCTCGGCACCGGTCGACCACGCCGCGACCTCGGCGAAGAGCCACACCCGGTCGGCGCCCGCGGCGCGCAGCCGCTCGGCGTCGGCCGCCGTTTCGGCGGCGAAGTGCGCGCTGCCGCTGTCGGCGAGGATGTGCTCGATCTGCGGCTGCGACGAGGTCGGGTAGACCGTGACGACCACCGCGCCGATCGCGAGCGCCGCGAAATCGAGCAGCGCCCACTCCACCGTGGTGCGGCCCAGGATCGCGACCCGGTCACCCGGCGCGACCCCGCGCCGCAGCAGCGCCGCGGCGAGCGCCCGCACCCGGCGGTCGAGCTCGGCGCTCGTCAGCCGGGTGCCGTCCGCGCCGCTGAGCGCGATCCGCTCCGGATGCCGCTGCGCGGCACCCGCGACCACCGAGTGCAGACTCTCGGTATCCGCTATGTCGAAACCGTTCTCGGCCACCGAAACTGTGTTCACACCACAGAATTCTCCGGTGGATCACGAACCGATATCCGATCGCGCAGGCCCTTCCTACCGCGCGAATGTCAACGCCTATCCAACCGCGCGGGTCGGAACGGCGGCGGCAGTATCGATGTGCACCGGGTCGGGGAAATCCAGGCAATCCAGGAACAGCTCGACCGCCGGTTTCGTTTCGTTCGCCCGCCACACCGCGTACAGATCAAGGGTGGGCACCGGGTCGAACAACTTCACCGCCACCGAGCCGTTGCCAGGCCCGCCCATCCCCATCGAGATGGCGCGCGGCAGCGAGGCGAAGCCGACCAGCGGGCGCACCGACACCATGTGCGCGGTGGCGCCCGGGTCGTCGGCGGTGTGCGTGACCGCGAGCGAGATCTCGTTCTGCGCGGCGGCCCGGAAGATCGAGTCGTACATGGCCGGACACTGCTCCCTGGCGAAGAGCACGCAGTCCTGCCCGGCCAGCTCGGCGAAGGGAACGCCGGGCCGCTCGGCCCAGCGGTGCCTGCGGCCGACCACGGCGACCAGCGGCACCCGGTGCAGCAGCCGCCGGTACCTGAACTCCGCCGAGCTGGGGTGGCCGTAGACCATGCCGATGTCGAGTGTGCCGTCCAGCAGCGCCTGCAGCTGCGGGCCGGTGCGCTTCTCCCAGAGCGAGACCTCGATGTCGGGGTGCCGCTCGGTCATCTCGGTCAGCGCGGCCGGGAGGACGTGCCTGCTGGCCGGGAGGTTGTACCCGACGTCGAGCCTGCCCGAGCGCCCGGCGGCGGTGGCCTTGGCGGCCTCGGCGGCCCGGTCCAGCTGGGCCACCACCAGCCGGGCCTGGGCCTCGAACTCCCGCCCGGCCGGGGTCAGCTTCACCTCGTGCGAGTTGCGGGCCACCAGCTGGACCCCCAGTGATTTCTCCAGCTTCTGCAGCTGCGCGCTGAGACTCGGCTGGGTCAGGTGCAAGCGCTGCGCCGCGCGGCCGAAATGCAGTTCTTCGGCGATCGTGATGAACGAAACCAGATGACGGAACTCCATGCGACTGCCCCTCTTTCCGCGTAGGAAAAACGCTAGCGGCGAGAGGTAACCGCAGATGAACCTGTCCGGCCGCGCGGTCGCCGGAACAGTGGCGCTGCGGTGAACTCGCGACGAAATCCGGACATCCGTGCTATCGAGTTGGCGGAAGGTTCATCGCGCGGCCGGTTTGACCGGCGGGTCACCCCACCGCTCGAAGCCTGCACCGAGGTGGTGCGCACGCGCGGCGCTGCGCATGATCTTGCCGCTGCTCGTCTTGGGGAGCGCGCCCGCCACCGTGAGGACCAGGGCGCCGGGCGCGAGCTCGTGGTCGCGCAGCAGGGCGGCGCGGACGGCGCCCGCGATCTCGGCCGCCGCCGACGGCGGGGTGCCGCGCTCGACCTCCTGCACCAGGACCACGTGGTCGTCCCGGCCCGCGGTGAAGGCGGCGCTGCCGCCCGCGCGCGCCGCCGGGTGCGCGGCCTGCGCGGTGTGCTCCAGGTCGTGCGGGTAGTGGTTGCGGCCGCGCACGATGATCAGGTCCCGGCACCTGCCGGTGACGTACAGCTCGCCGTCGGCGAACTGGCCGAGGTCGCCGGTGCGCAGCCCGCCGGGGCCGAACCCCGCGGCGGTGGCCCCCGGGTTGCGCCAGTACCCCGCCGCGACGTGGGCGCCCGCGACCAGGATCTCGCCGATCCGCCCCGCCGGGCACGGCTGCCCGGTCTCCGGGTCCACGATCCGGATCCGCACGCCCGGCGCGGGGCGCCCGGAGCCGACCAGCTCCCGCCCCGGCTCCCCCGGCTCGGCCGCGCGCAGCGTGCCCGCGGCGAGCGCCGCGCTGCTCGCCCGCAGCTCCCGCGGCCCCCGTCCCGGGACGCTCCCGCTGACCAGCAGCGTCGCCTCGGCGAGGCCGTAGCAGGGGTACAGCGCGCCCGGGTCGAAGCCGTACGGCGCGAAGGTCTCGGCGAAGCGGCGCAGCGTCTCGGCGCGGATCGGCTCGGCGCCGTTGAAGGCGACTCGCCAGCTGCTCAGGTCGAGCCCGGCCGGGACACCCGCCTTCGCGGCGTGCGCCACGCAGGCGTCGAAGCCGAAGTTGGGGCCGCCGCTGGTGTGCGCGCGGTACCGCGCGATGGCGGTGGGCCAGAGCAGCGGCCGCCGGATGAAGGTCAGCGGCGCCAGCAGCACGCAGGGCGCGCCCAGGTACAGCGGCTGCAGCACGTTCCCGATCAGCCCCTGGTCGTGGTGCAGCGGGGCCCAGCCGACGAAGGTGGAGCGCGCGTCGTGGCCGAACGCCGCCCGGATCATCTCCTGGTTGGCGGTCAGGTTCCGGTGCGTCACCACCACGCCCTTCGGCGCGCCGGTCGAGCCGGAGGTGTACTGCAGGAAGGCGGGGTCGTCGCCGGTGCGGGGGCGCGGGTCGAGCGCGGGGCCGTGCGCGGGCACCGCATCCACCGCGATGCTCGCCGGCACCGGCAGCCCGATGTCGAGCCCGGCCACGGTGAGCAGCACCGCGGGCGCGCAGTCGGCGACGATGCCGGGCAGCGCGGGGTGCGCGCGGCCGCGGCGCGGCGGCTGCACCGGCACCGCGATCACCCCGGCGTACAGGCAGGCGAAGAAGGCGACCACGAAGTCGAGCCCGGGCGGGAAGGCGAGCAGCGCGCGATCGCCGGGGCCCGCCACCGCCGCCAGCCTGGCCGCGACCGCGCGGGCCCGCAGGTCGAGCCCGGCGTAGGTGAGCGCGGCGGTTTCGGCGCCGTGCTCGTCCAGGAAGACATAGGCGGTGGCCGCGGGCGCGGTGCGGGCGCGCTCGCGCAGGACGTCCGGCAGCAGCACGGGGTTCTCCCCTCAGGCGGTCTCGACGGCGAGCGGCAGCCGCCGCGGGCCGCGCACGATGAAGCTGTGGTCCTGCCACTCCGGCTCGCCCGCGCGCACCAGCCTGCCCGGCAGCCGGAGCAGGCACTCAAGCGCGATGCGGGCCTGCAGCTCGGCCAGCGGGGCGCCGAGGCAGCCGTGCAGGCCGTGGCCGAAGGCCAGGTGCCCCGGCGCTCGCCTGGCGATGTCGAAGGTGTCCGGCTCCGGGAAGGCCGCCGGGTCGCGGTTGGCGGCGCCGAGGCAGAGCAGCACCTCGTCGCCCGCCCGGATCACCCGGTCGCCGAGCGGGGTGTCCCGGCGGGCGACCCGCTTGGTGTGCTGCAGCGGGCTGTCGTAGCGCAGCACCTCGGCGACCGCGGCGCCGGTGAGCGCGGGGTCGGCGCGCAGTCGGTCCTGGCACTCCGGGTGCGCGGTGAGCGCGAGCACGGCATTGCCGATGAGCGACTTCGTGGTCTCCACCCCGGCGACGAAGCACATGATGCCGATGGTGGCCAGCTCGTCGTCGGTGAGCCGGTCGCCGGTGCCGGTGCGGCTCGCGAGCAGCAGGCTGAGCAGGTCGTCGCCGTGCTCGGTGCGGCGGCGGTCGATGACCGCGCGCAGTTCGGCGGTGAAGGTGTCGACAACGGCGCGCACCCCGGCGAAGTCGGCCGCGGTCATGAGCCCGGGCTCCAGCAGGAATCGGATGTCGTGCGTCCAGCCGCCGACCAGCGGGTGCAGGTGTTCCGGCAGCCCGAGCCAGTCGCAGAGCGCGAGCACCGGGAGTCTCCCGGCGAAGGACGCCACGAGTTCGGTCTCGCCGGTGCGGCGCAGATCGGCGGCGAGCCGCTCGGCGAGCGCGGTCACCCGGGGGCGCAGCCGGGCCGCGGCGGAGGCGGTGAAGACCCGGTTCACCAGGGCACGCAGCCGCGCGTGGTCCGGGTTCTCGGTGAAGACCAGCGAGCTCCGCCCGAGCCGGTCGATCCGCTCGGTGTCGCCGACGCCGAGCCGCTCGGCCTGCCTGCGCAGGGCGCGCGGGATGACATCGACGCCGAACCCGCGGTCGCGCAGGACGGCGCGCACGTCGGCGTGGCGGGTCAGCACCCACATGCCCATGGTGCGGTGCACCGGGGCGGCGGCGCGCAGCGCGTGGTACATCGGGTACGGGTCGGTGCGGAACTCGTCGGTGAACGGGTTGAACCGCACCGGGGCCGCGGTCACCGGCCGCCCCCGCCTCCGGTGAACCAGCCGCTGCGGTACGGCTCCAGCACGATGCGCAGCAGCCCGATCTTGCCCATCCGGAAGCCGAGCGCCGAGAGCCGCAGGTAGCGCTCGTACCGCTCGGTGACCTCGGGGCCGACCAGGGCGACCGCCTCGGCGCGGCGGGCCCGGAGCCGGGCGGCCCACTGCTCGCAGGTCCAGGCGTAGTCCAGCCGGTCGTTGCGCACCGCGCGCACCTCGAACAGGCCGTCCGCCGCGGCGGCGATCTCGGCCAGCGTCGGCAGGTCGGCCGCCGGGAAGATCTCCCGCTGGATGAAGGAGTTCGCCTGGTCGCGGCGCATGTTGGCGTAGGCGATGGTCTGCAGCGAGAGCGCACCGCCGGGGCGCAGCCAGTCCAGGCAGCGCTCGAAGAAGGCGCGGTAGATCGCGATCTTCGCCGCCGGGCTGTCCTCCGGGGTGGCGAAGTGCTCGAAGGCGCCGATCGAGACGATGCCGTCGAAGCGCCGCCCCGGTTCGTAGTGCAGCCAGTTCCGCACCGCGACCTCGGTGCCGGGCAGGTCGAGCGCGCGCACGTGCGCGGCCTGCTCCTCGGCCAGGGTGAGCCCGGTCGGGCGCGCGACGCCCTCGCTCGCGGCGACGGCGAGCAGCGCGCCCCAGCCGCAGCCGATGTCGAGCAGGTCGGTGGCCTCGTGCGCGCGCACCGCGTCCAGGTGGTAGCTGAGCTTGCGCTGCTGGGCGGCCTCCAGCGTGTCGCCGGGGCCGCTCGGCATGGCGCAGGAGTAGGTGAGCGAGGGGTCGAGCCAGAGCGCGTAGAACGCGTTTCCCACGTCGTAGTGGTGCCGGACGGCCGCCGCCGCCGACTCCGCGCGCGCCGCCGTCGTCGTCGTCGTCATGCGGCCTGCCCTGCCCGCTCGACGATGTACCCCGCGACGGCGTCCAGCGTCGGCTCGTCGAACAGCTCGTCCGGCGGGATGTCGACGCCGTAGCGCTGCTCGATCTCCATGAGCAGCGCCACCGCCACCACCGAGTCCACCCCGATGCGGTCGAAATCGGCGGCGGGGTCGATGGTCTCGGGCGGAACGCCGAGCGCCTCGGCGAGGTAGCCGCGGCTCCAGGTGACGATCTCTGTGCGGTCCATGGGTCCGTCCGTTCTCATGCGGTGGCGGCGGGGCGGAGGCGCTTGGCGTCCAGCCTGCTCCGGGACGGCACCTCGACGTCCCAGGCCAGCCCGGCGGCGGCGAGCAGGCAGATCAGCCAGTAGCCGGGGTCGAGCCGGTACCACTGCAGGCCGAAGGAGGGCGAGTCCGGGAAGGCGTGGTGGTTGTTGTGCCAGGACTCGCCGAACGAGAGCAGCGCGAAGACGCCGCCGTTGCGGCTGTTGCCGCGCGCCCGGTACGGCCTGGTACCGAACATGTGCAGGAAGGAGTTGATCGCCCAGATGATGTGCTCCAGCACGAACATCCGCACCAGCCCGCCCCACAGCAACCCGCTCACCGCGCCGGTCCAGCTCTGGTACACCACCCCGCCGATCACCGCGGGGATCAGCATGCCGAGCGCGACCCACCAGTGGTAGTACCGCGACACCCGCAGCAGCCGCCGGTTCTTCAGCAGGTCGGGGGCGTAGTGCACGATGTTCGGGTATTCGTGGCGGCGCATCCAGAGGAAGTGCGAGTGCAGCAGCCCGCGCGCCCGGCCGCGGAGCCCGCCGCCGGAGAGGTTGGGCGAGTGCGGGTCGCCCGCGCGGTCGGCGTTCTCGTGGTGCCTGCGGTGGATGGCGACCCAGGAGAGCACGCCGCCCTGCCCCGCCATCGAGCCGACGACCGCGAGCACCACCTGCACCGCGGGCGCGGCCTGGAAGGTGCGGTGGGTGAAGAGCCGGTGGTAGCCGACGGTGATCGCCAGCCCGGTCGCCGCCCAGCCGCCGACCAGCAGCGCGATCTCGGTGACCCCGAGCGGGTGCACCAGCAGGAAGGCGAAGGCGGCGAGCGTGCCGAAGATCGGCGCCACGTCGAAGAGCAGGAAGTGGCGGCGCTGCAGGCGGTGCAGGTACGGGCTGTCCACCGCGAGTTTCCTCGGGGCGGCGCGCCGGGGCGTTTCCTCGCCGGGCATGGCGGGCTCCCTCCAGGTCGGATGTCCTGATCCGGCCGGAAACCCCGGTGCCGTTGATCAATTCGGCGCCGGGGTGTGCGGCTCGAACAGGTCAGAGCCTAGGAGCGCGGGAGCGGGCGGCCGCGGTGCAGAAGATCTGCTGATCGGTCGATCATCGTCGCGTATCGCCCGTCATGGCAGCGCGTCGCCGGGGATGCCCTGCGCCGCGAAGAGCTCGTAGGTCAGCACCCCCGCGGCGATCGCGCCGTCGTCGGCGAGCAGTTCGCGCACCCGCTCCGGCCCGCAGGCGTACACCCCGACCCCGGCGAACTCCGGTGACTCCGGGATCCGGAGCGTGATCGAGAGCAGGCCCCGCTCGCGCAGGTCGCAGTTGAGCCTGCCGTGCTCCCAGAGCAGCCGGTCCCGGTCGGCGCGGTCGGCGGCGGGGCCGGGGCGCAGCACGCACACGGTGTACTCGCGGGAGCCGGCGAGCAGGGCCAGCATGGCGTCGTCGGTGATCATTCGTCCTCCTCGGCGGCCGCGCGCTGCAGCGCGGCCAGAATGCGGTCCCAGCCGGTGGCGATCGCGCCGCCGGAGTAGCCGCCGGGCAGGGCGCAGTCGGCGCGCAGCTCGTCGGCGGAGAGCCGGTCCCAGCCGGTGTGCTCCAGGTCGACCTTGGTCAGGGCGGGGGCCACCGCGCGGAAGCGCAGCGCCACCTCGGTCGGGGTGCCGGTGATGTTCCAGGTCATGGCGAAGTGCTCGGGCTCGGCGCAGGTCAGCACCTCGCCCCAGGGCAGGGTGGTGCCGTCGTCCCACACCTCGGCGACGGTGCCGCCGACGCGCGGATCGACGGTGACGTCGCGGACCCGCTCGCGCCCCGCGGAGAACAAGTCGAGCGGCCACCACTCGGCCATCCGGCCGACGAAGACCGCCCAGGTGCGCTCGCGCGGCGCGCGCACCAGCACGCTGCGCCGGATCGGCGGGCGCGCCAGCGGCAGCACCCGCCCCTCCGGCTCCGAATCCGCGTTCCTGCTCATCTCGGCTCCTCCTCGGCGAGTTCCGCGGCCCTGGCCAGCGCGGCGGACCAGATCCCCTCCAGCGCCAGCCTGGCCTGCTCCACGCCGCTCGGCTCGGCCCGGTAGAGCCGCCTGGTCCCCGAGCGCCGCTCGCTCACCAGCCCGGCCGCGCGCAGCACCCCGAGGTGCTGGCTGACCGCGGGCCTGCTGATCTCGAACGCCCCCGCGATCTCCCCCGCCGCCAGCTCGTGTGCCCCGACCAGCCGCAGGATCGCCCGGCGGCGCGGCTCGGCGAGCGCGCGGAAGACCTCGTCCGCGCCGTCGTCGTCGAACCAGCCCGCGGCCGCGCTCTCAGGCACTCCACAGCCCGACCGCGAAGCCGTCCAGGTCGGCGACGACCGCGAACCGGCCGTACCCCTCCGGCAGGTCGCTCGGCGGCACCACCTCGGCGCCGCCCAGCCGCACCGCCCGCGCGATCGAGGCTGCCAGGTCGTCGACGCGCATGTACACCTTCACGCCGAGGTCGCCGGGGCCGTAGGAGGGGCCGACGGCGGCGCCGACCTCGGCGCCGGTGTCCAGCAGCCGGTAGCCGTCGAACTCCGGCCCGGCGCCCCAGCCGAAGAGTTCGGCGTAGAAGGTCGCGGCGCGGGCCGGGTCGGGGCTGGTCACGTCGAACATGGCAACGGGGTGTGCGCTCACGGTGTCCTCCAGGGTCGTAAGTGTTCGTATCTACTTACGTAAGTGAACACGAACATATTCCAGTGCGCAAGAGTCGGCGGCCCTCGATTTCGGTTGCCGAATCGATTCCATTGGCGCGCAGGATGTTCGCTGTCCCACCCGAGAACGCCGTCCGGCCCACATTTCCGGCCGCCGCCTCTTACGGTGTAAGGGGAAGCTAGAAGGAGTGCTGTGGTGGATCGTTACACGCCGGAGGTCGAGGCGCGGCTCGCGCTCATGCGGACCGAATACGACGAGTTGCTGGAGACCGGTCGAGGGTGGTCGCTGCGGAAGCTGTTCAGCACCGCGGGCAGCGATATCGAGGAGTACTGCGCGGGATTCGCGCCCAACAGATTCGGGGACGAGGCGCTGGCCGGGGCGGAGGAGTTCTGCCGCAGACACGGCATCTGGCTGGAGCCGGGCGGCTCGCACTACAACAGCATGACGCCGTACCTGCACCCGAACGCGGTGACCGCGGAGCGGATGACGCTGATCGGCATCTACAACGCGATCCTGTTCTGGCTCAACGACACCGTGGGCCGGGAGAAGTTCGCCGCGCTCACCCCGGCGCAGCAGGCGGCGGCGGGCGAGACCGTGCGCAGGCTCACCCGACTGCTCGAAACCGGAAGTCCCGCCGCCGATCCGGAGCCGGTGGAGACCGCGACGCACGAGTACCTGGAGCGCACCGCCGCGCTCGCGGACCCGGCGTGGCTGCGCGGCTTCCTGGCCGACACCGCCGGGCACCTGCGCCCCGCCATCCGCGACCAGAACGCCAGGACCAGGGGCGACGTGCTCTCGGTCGCGGGCTACATCGAGCTGCGCTCGCACGTGTCCGGGATGTACCCGGCCATCGCGCTCTGCGAGTTCGGCCGCGATTCCTACCTGGACTGGGCGCGGCTGGAGGCGGCCGGGCTCGCCGCCGAGCTGCGCACCCTGCGCCAGCTCACGGTGGAGATCGGCGCGCTCATGAACGACATCTTCTCCTTCGAGAAGGAGTGCATCGCCGACGGCGCCGACTTCAACCTGGTGCCGATGTGCCTGCTGGCGGCGCCCGCGGGCGGGCTGGCGGGCGCGGTGACCGACGCGGCCACGATCGTGCGCGAACGGCTGACCGAGTTCAGGCAGGTCAGCGCCGGTATCGAGCGGGCGGTGGCGGCCCGCCCCGAGATCGACGCCGGCGGCGGCGTGACCGCGCACGTCGCCGACCTGCTCGGCGCGGTCCAGGCCACCTGGGTCTGGCAGATCACCACCCACCGGTACAAGGGCCGGTCGATCTTCGAGGAGAATCGCTTGGGCTGACCGGCGCGGAGCCGCCGCGCTGCCGGAATCCGGCCACAGGGGACTATTGTCGGGGGAATCACAGCAGCATCCCCGGCACACTCCGCAGGCCGGGGAACGCGACAGATCGACGGGGGTGTTGTGGACGGCAGCGGCGGCGCCGCACTGGCTCGGATCTGGTGGCAGGCACTGGCCACCGGCGGTGTCGCGCCCGGCGGCGGGCCGGGCGGGCCGATGATGCTCCCGGGGCTGGTCAACCAGCTCGTGGCGGCGCTGGAGGCGGAGACCTTCGACGCGAGCGCGGGGTCGAGGGTCGGCGCCGCGCTCTGGGGCGCGGGGCTCACCCACCCCGACGTCCCGGTGGTCTCGGCCCAGGTGCTGCACGGGCTGGCCGACGCCAGCGCGCACCCGGACGCGCACCGCAGGCTCGCGGGGCTGCTGGCCGCGCTCGGGCAGGGCCACCAGATCCAGCGCGGCCGCTCGACGGCCGCGGGCGAGGAGCACGACGACCAGGACACCCGCTTCCGGGTCCTCTTCGACAACGCCGCGGTCGCCATCGCCATCGGCGACACCGACGGCGTCCTGCTGGAGGCGAACCGCGCGCTCGCCGACATGATCGGCACCAAGCCGAACGACCTGCGCGGCATCTCGGTCTACGACTTCGCGCACCCGGACGACCGGGAGCGCATCCGCACCCTGCTCTACGAGCAGCTGGTGCCGACCGGCGAGGGCACCGTCACGCTGGACCAGCGGCTGGTGCGCGCCGACGGCAGCGTCGGCTGGATGGCCTTCGCCATCACCTTCGTGCGCGGCGCGGGCGGCAGGCCGGACTACCTGCTCGCGGTCGGCGCCGATGTCACCGAGCGGCACCTGCTGCAGCAGGAGCTGCACCACCAGGCCAGGCACGATTCGCTCACCGGTCTGCCGAACCGGCGCTACCTGCTGGAGCACATCGAGCACCTGATCGCCACCGCGGGCAGCGCCGACCGGGTCGGGCTGTGCTTCGCCGATCTGGACCATTTCAAACAGGTCAACGACCACTACGGCCACAGCGCGGGCGACCGGGTGCTGGTCGCGGTGGCCGATCGGATCGCCGAGACGACGCAGCGCGACGGCAGCTTCGTCTGCAGGCTCGGCGGCGACGAGTTCCTCGCGCTCATCCCGCCGCCCGCGGACGAGACCCAGGTGGCCGCGGTGGCGAACAGCCTGCTCACCGCGCTCTCCGAGCCGATTCCGGTGGACGGCGTCCCGCTGGAGGTCTCCGCCAGCATCGGCGTCGTCGTCACCCCGCTCGCGCACGCCGACGCCGAGTCGCTGCTGCACGCGGCGGACACCAGCCTGCACCGCGCCAAGCGGGACAGCAAGGGTCAGTGGGTTATGCAGAGCGAGTGACCCCTCACGGGTGGCCCACTATTTCCGCCCGGTCTGTGCGATCATGAATCAGGCGAATGCGACTGTCGGCGAATGACTCTGCCACAGAACCTCATTCGCTTTTTTCGCGCGTTCGGATCGTCGATGGGGGCCTCAATGTCGCACTACAGGAGCAATGTTCGCGATCTCCGGTTCGTCCTGTTCGAGGTGCTCGGGCTGGAGCGGGCGCTGGCGAGCGGCGCCTTCGGCGACCTGGACGCCGCGACCGTCACCGAGCTGCTGGAGCAGGTGCGACGGCTCGCGGAGGGGCCGCTCGGCGCCTCCTACGCCGCCGCCGACCGCACGCCGCCGGTCTTCGACCCGGAGACGCACACCGTCACGCTGCCGGAGGAGTTCGTCCGCTCGTTCCGCGCCATGACCGACGGCGGCTGGCACCAGCTCGGGCTCCCCGCCGAGCTGGGCGGCCCCGGGGTGCCGCGCACGGTGTTCTGGGCCGCGGCCGAGCTGATCCTCGGCGCGCAGCCCGCCGCGTTCTTCTACGGCATGGCGGGGACGCACATGGCCTCGGTGCTGTACGCCAACGGCACCGAGGAGCAGCGCGGCTGGGCCGGGCTCGGCACCGCGGCGGGCTGGGGCGGCACGATGGTGCTCACCGAGCCGGACGCGGGCTCCGACGTCGGCGCGGGCCGCACCAGGGCGATCGCGCAGGAGGACGGCTCCTGGCACATCGAGGGCGTGAAGCGCTTCATCAGCAACGGCGACTCCGGCGTGCTCTTCCCGAACATCATGCACCTGGTGCTGGCCCGCCCGGAGGGGGCAGGGCCGGGCACCAAGGGGCTCTCGCTCTTCTTCGTGCCCCAGTTCCACTTCGACCCGGTGACCGGCGAGAACCGCGAGCGCAACGGCGTTTTCGTGACCGGTCTGGAGCACAAGATGGGGTTGAAGGCCTCGACCACCTGTGAGCTGACCTTCGGCGGGCACGGCGTTCCGGCGAAGGGCTGGCTGGTGGGCGAGGTGCACAACGGCATCGCGCAGATGTTCGACGTGATCGAGCACGCGCGGATGATGGTGGGCACCAAGGCCATCGCCACGCTCTCCACCGGCTACCTGCACGCGCTGGCGTACGCCAGGCAGCGGGTACAGGGCGCGGACCTGACCGCGATGGCGGACAAGTCGGCGCCGCGGGTGACCATCGTGCACCACCCCGACGTGCGGCGGGCGCTCATGATGCAGAAGGCGTACGCCGAGGGGCTGCGCGCGATCTACCTCTACACGGCGGCGCACCAGGACCCGGTACTGGCCGAACAGGTCTCGGGGGCCGACCCGGAGCTGGCGGCGCGCGTGAACGACCTGCTGCTGCCGATCGTCAAGGGCGTCGGCTCGGAGCGCGCCTACCGGCACCTGACCGATGCGCTGCAGACCTTCGGCGGCTCGGGGTACCTGCAGGACTACCCGATCGAGCAGTACATCCGGGACGCGAAGATCGACAGCCTCTACGAGGGAACGACGGCGATCCAGGCGCAGGACTTCTTCTTCCGCAAGATCGTCCGCGACCGCGGCGTCGCCTTCGGGCACCTGGCCGGGCAGATCCAGCGCACGCTGGACAGCGGGGCGGGCAACGGCAGGCTCAAGCGGGAGCGCGCGCTGCTCGCCACCGCGCTGGCGGACGTGCAGGCGGCGACCGCCACGCTCACCGGCTACCTCATGGGCGCGCAGCAGGATCCCGCCGAGCTGTACAAGGTGGGGCTCGGCTCGGTGCGCTTCCTGCTCGCCGTCGGCGACCTGCTCATCGGCTGGCAGCTGCTGCACCAGGCCGGGATCGCCGTCGCCGCGCTGGACGCGGGCACCGAGGAGCGCGCCTTCTACGAGGGCAAGGTGGCGGTCGCGCAGTTCTTCGCACGGACCGTGCTGCCCGAGCTGGCCGCCGTCCGCGCGATCCTGGCCGAGCTCGACACCGAGGTCATGGCGCTGGACGAAGCGGCGTTCTGAGCCGGGTCAGCCGCGCAGCAGCCCGGCCATGAGCAGCACGAGGGCGTCGAGCGCGCGGGCGTGCGCGGTGGCCTGGTCCTCGGCGTGCGCGACGATCATCCCCGCCTCGGTGACCGCGCTCAGCACCAGCTGCGCCAGCATGCGGACCGGCGCGTCCGCGGCGAGCAGCCCGGCGCCGCGCGCGGCCTCCAGCTGCAGCACGATGAGGCCGAGGCCGTGTCTGGCCTCCAGTTCGCGCCAGGCGTCCCAGCCGAGCACGGCGGGGGCGTCGGAGAGCGCGATCCGGACCATCTCCGGCCGGCGGCAGATGCGCAGGAAGGCGTCGAGCCCGGCGCGCAGCCCCGCCGTCGGGTCGTCCGAGGGCGGGGCGCCCGCGATGGCGGCCACCAGCTCGTCGGTGTTGTCCCGCTCGAGCTGCTCCAGCACCGCGACGAAGAGGCCGCGCTTGTCGCCGTAGTGATACTGCAGCGCGCCGCGGGTCACCCCGGCGGTGGTGACGATCTGCTCGGCCGAGACGGCGCCGAAGCCGTGCTCGGCGAAGAGCGCGCGCCCCGCCTCCTCCAGCCGCCCCCTGGTACTGCGGGTGCGGTCCAGCTGGCTACGGCGCGGCATGCTCCCGAGTGAACTCCAGGATCAGCGCGCTCAGCAAATCCGGCTGGTCCTCCGGGAGGAAGGTGTAGGCGTCGTCGATCAGGCGGAGCGTCGCGTTGGGCAGCTCGGCCACCAGCCGTTCGGCCAGCGGGACCGGGAAGAGCTTCTCCTCCCGCGCCCACACCACCAGCACCGGCAGCGTGAGATCGGGGAAGCTGCGCGCCGCCTCGAGGGTGTGCCGCTTGCGCGCGGCGACCAGGAAGCGCCGCAGGTCGCGCCGGATCGCGGCGGAGTGCCTGCTCGGCGCGAGGTAGCCCGCCACCACCTCCGGGGGCACGGGGTGCTTGACGACCCGGCCGAAGGCGAGCGGCAGCGAATGCAGCGCCTCGATCTTCAGCAGCTCGGTGGCCGCGCGCACCACGCCGGGCACCCGGGCCAGGACGCCGAGTGCGTCGAACGGCGGCGGCATGAATCGCTCGTAGCAGTCCACCGAGGCGAGCACGACCCGCCCGACCCGGCTCGGATCGCGGGCGAGCAGCACCTGGGTGATGGCACCGCCGGTGTCGTTGGCGACGAGGGTGACGTCGGTGAGGTCGAGCCGCTCCAGGAAGGCCGCGATCAGGTCGGCGATCCCGGGCGGGGTGAGGTCCGCCGCGGGCACCGGGATCGCGTGCGCGCCGAGCGGCCAGTCCGGGGTGATGCAGCGGTACCCCGCCGCGGCGATCGGCGGCACGACCGCACGCCACAGGTTCGCGTTGACCAGCAGCCCGTGCACGAACACGACCGGTGGCCCCTCCCCCGTCTCGTGGTAGCGGATGCGCCCGCCGGGCAGCTCGACCTCGTGCCGCGCGCCCAGCGCCTGGCTGTGTGAATCGGTCATGGCCCCGTCCCCTTCGTGTGCCGGATGATCTGTCGGCCAATTTACATACATTCCGAATGTATGTCTATGTCCGGCTAGCATCGGGCCATGCCGCGCAACAGACGTCCCCGCGACCGGGAGGAGAAGCGCGCGGAGATCGTCACGGCGGCGCGCGCGCTCTTCCTCGACGAGGGCTACGAGGCGGTCTCCATGACCCGGATCGCCCGCGCCGCCGGCGTCGTCTCGAACACCGTCTACTGGTACTTCGGCGACAAGGACGGCATCCTGATCGCGGTGCTGGACGAGGTCATGGCGGACGCGCTGGAGCGCTCCGGCGAGCTGCAGCCGCTCGAGCCGGTCGAGCGGCTGCTCTGGGTGCTCACCGAGCTGGAGCGGATGAGCACGCTGGTCACCACGGTGCACGCGCGCAGCGAGGAATCGGCGAGCATCCGGGAGTGGCACGAGCGCTTCCACGCGCTCACCGACGCGCTGCTCCGGCTGGAGTTCGCCGCGCTCGGGGTGCCGGAGGACGGGGTGGACGAGCTGGCCACCATCGCCGTCTACGTGCTGGAGGGGCTGCTCATGCACCCCGTCGAGCCCGCGCGCAAGCGGGCCGTGCTCGCGGCCGTGCTGCGCGGCGCGACGAGCACCGCGGTCAGCTGAACCGCTCGGCCAGGAAATCGATCTGGTCGGCGACGGCGCGTTCGAATGCGGCGCCGACGTAGATGTCGAAGTGCGCGCACGGGTAGTCCCGGATCCGGACGTGCGCGAGCCCGGCGGCGTGGCGGCGGGTGGTGGCGGCGGGTGCGGCGACATCGGCGTCGCAGACGCAGAGCAGGGTCGGCGCGGTGCCGCGGCGCAGGTCACGGCCGGGCCGGTAGAACGGGAGCCGGAGTACCAGCCGCGCGGAGAGCGCGTTGGCGGCGGTGAATTCGCCGCCGGGGCCGGTCAGGACGCCCCAGATGGAATCGCGGCCCGGCGCCGCGGCGCCGCGCTCGCTGAGCGTCAGCACGTCGGCGAGGCGGGCCCGCAGCCGGGGCAGCCTGCGCAGCGCGGCGCTGGTGCGCGCGGAGATCCTGGTGCCGGGCGGCAGCAGCGCCGACGACCCGGGCAGGGTGTCCGGCGAGACCAGGAAGGCGGGCATCCAGGGCGCGCCCGCCATCGGCACCAGCAGCGGACGCGCCCCGAGCCGGGCAGCGGCCGCGTCGACCAGGCCCGCCGCGAAGAGCGCGGCCGCGCTGGGGAGGCCGGAGCGCAGCCGCGACCACACCGAGGCGCGGCCGTCGGTGAACGGACACTGCGCCACCACCGCGGCCACCGCGCCGTCCTCGGCCGCCACCCGGAGCACGTGGCCGCCGCCGAAGGAGCTGCCCCACAGTGCGATCCGGCTCGGGTCGATCCCGGACAGCCCGCGGGCGAAGGCCAGCGCCGCGTGCCAGTCGGCCAGCTGGCGGCCGATGTCGAGCAGCTGGCGCGGCTCGCCGCCGCTGGCGCCGAGGTGCCGGTAGTCGAAGACCAGGACCGCCCAGCCCCGCGCGGCGAAGCGCTCGGCGTAGGCGTCGAGCCGCATCTCCCTGACCGCGCCGAGGCCGTGCCCCATGACCACCAGCGGGGTGCGGGGGCCCGCCGGGTCGGCGCCGTAGAGCCAGGCCGCGCAGGTATCCGAGCCGGAGCGGAAGGTGACGTCCCGCCGCGCTGTGGTCATGGTGCACTCCTCGTTCTTGGGCGACGGCCAAGAAACTAAGCGCTTCTTGATCGCCAGTCAAGATCGCGGCTCGGCTGAGAAAATAAGAGACTGAAAGCCAACCTTTCTCATCGCCACCGTGCTAGACATACGCGGAACGGCGAGGAGGCGGTTGTGACAGGTCCGTATCGGCTCATCATCTGGGGCCCCGGCGACATGGGCGGGCGGGCACTGCGCACCGCGCTGGAGTCGCCCGATTTCGAGGTCGTCGGGGTGAAGGTGTTCAGCCCGCACAAGCACGGCGTCGACATCGGCGAGCTGGTCGGGCTGCCCCCGGTCGGCATCGCCGCGACCACGTCGAAGGCGGAGATCCTCGCGCTCGACGCGGACTGCGTCGTGCACACCCCCACCACGCCCGCGCTGGTGCAGGGCGCCGACGCCGACGTGCTGGAGCTGCTGGAGTCCGGCAAGAACGTGGTGTCGGCGGCCGCCTACCACAACCCGGCCATGCCCACCTGGCTCACCGAGACCCGGCCCGCGCTCGACGTGCTGAGCACCGTGTCCCGCATGCGGGTGACCGGCAATGCCTTCGGCCCGCAGCTGCCGCACGCCCTCACCGCGCTGAAAACCCTCATGCGCGTGGCCGATTCGGGTCCCGCGCGGCCCGCCCGTTCGGTCCTGGAGCGGCTCGCCGAGCCGGTGGTGGACCGGGCGATCCCGCGCCGGGCCTCCGGCGCCAGGCTGCAGGCCGCCTGCGAGCGGGGCGGGGTCTCGCTGCACGGCACCGGGCTGCACCCCGGCCTCATGGTCGAGCAGCTGCTGCTGCGGCTGGCGGGGCTGCTGGACGAGGTGCGCGAGGTGAAGTTCCTGGAGGTCGGCGACCTCTCCTCGGCACCGGACGGCATGTGGGGCGGGCTGGCCAGCCTCGGCTTCGGCATGCCGCTGAGCGCGGTCGATTCGGACCACGCCATCGCGCTCATGCAGCACTTCTACTTCGACGCGGTGCTCTCCAACGTGGGGCACGTGCTGTTCGGGGCGAGCGCGGACCAGGTCCGGGTGGAGCGGCACGTGTACCCGGTGCCCGCCAGGGTGCGGATCGAGGCGGGCGGCAGCGTGATCGAGCCGGGCTCGGTCGGCGCCATCCACATGAGCTACCGCGGCTACATCGGCGACCGGCTCTTCATGACCAATGCCGAGTGCTGGCACGTCGGCCCCGGCAACGCGCACCTCGGCCCGGACCACCCGCGCAGCCTCGCGGGCGGGCACGTGATCACCCTGGACGGCAGCCCGGCCCGGATCGAGATGCGCAACGAGCTGGACGACGAGACCTACAGCGGCGACTGGTCCGCGGTCACCGACATCTCGGTCAAGGCCATGCTCGATGTCGTCCCCGCGCTCTGCGCGGCGCCGCCCGGCGTCGCCACCCCCGACCTCACCCCCCGCTACCGACTGGAGACGACGGCATGACCTCCCCGATCCCGGTCGCGGTGCTCGGCACCGGGCCGCTGGCCGACCGGATCGCCGCGCACCCGGACGTCGTCGTCACCGAGCACTCCCCCGTGGTGCTGCACCTCTCCCCCGACCCCGCCGAGCTCGCCGCGCTGCTGAGCGCGGGCCGCAACGTGGTCACGGCGCTCCCGCTGGACGCCCTGCCGCTGGACGAGCTCACGGCGGCCTGCGCGGCGGGATCGGTGACGCTGCACGCCACCGGCGGCCACCAGTCCGCGGTCGCGGCCAGGCTCACCCGCTCGCTCGCCGCCGCGACCAGGGAGATCACCCGCATCGAGCTGATCGAGGAGATCGTCCTGCCCGAGCTCGGCGCCGACGCCGAGAGCGCGCGGGCCGCGGCCGAGGCGGTCGCCGGGAACTACGTCGACGGCCTCCGCACCCTGGAGGACGGCGCCTTCGGGACGCGCGGCACCGACACCGCCACCGTCGCCGTCGAGGTGCGGACCGACGACACCGGCGCGGTGCGGCAGGTGGTCGCCGACCACGACCTCGGTACCCGCGCCCGCTACCGCTCGGTCCGCAGCGTGGAGGGCGCCGTGCCACTGCGCTACCGCGTGGTCAGCACCAGCGCGGCCGGAACCGGCACCGCCACCGTCGAGTTCCACCCGACCGACGGGCTGCACCCGGCGGAGCAGCTCACCCTGGTCGAGCTGCTGAGCGCGGCCCGCGCGATCCACGCGAGCCCGCCCGGGATCGTGCTGCGCGACCTCGCCATCACCCACCTGGCGGCCGACGACCGCTCGGCCCGGTAGCAGCACCGATCGGCCCCCTCCCGTAGTATCGTCCAGACAGCTGTCCAACAAGCTGTCCAGGACGCCGGAGAGGGGGCCGTTCCATGGCCTACGTCATCACGCAGCGCTGCTGCAACGACGCGAGCTGCGTCAGCGAGTGCCCGGTCGACTGCATCCGGCCGCGGCCGGAGGACCCGGAGTTCGCGACCGCCGAGATGCTCTACATCGACCCGGACACCTGCATCGACTGCGGCGCCTGCTTCGAGGCCTGCCCGGTCGGCGCGGTCTACGCGGAGGAGGACCTGCCGCCCGCGCTGGCCCGCTACCCGGAGATCAATGCCGGGTACTTCCAGCGGCACCCGCTGGAGACCGACCTCGCCCCCGCCGCCGCGCCGCGCAGGCTGCCGCGGGACCGGGAGCCGCTGCGGGTGGCGATCGTCGGCACCGGCCCGGCCGCCTGCTACGCCGCCGAGCAGCTGCTCGGCACCGGCCGGGTCGAGGTGGAGATGTTCGACCGGCTGCCGACGCCGTGGGGGCTGGTGCGCTACGGCGTCGCCCCCGACCACAGCGAAACCCGCGGCGTCGCCGACATGTTCACCGCCGCCTTCAAGCGCGACGCGCTGCGCATGCACCTCAATACCGAGATCGGCACCCACCTCACGCACGACGACCTGCTCGCACACTGCCACGCCGTGCTCTACGCGGTGGGCGCGAGCGCCGACCGCAGGCTCGGCATCCCCGGCGAGGAGCTGCCCGGTAGCCACGCGGGCACCGACTTCGTGGCCTGGTACAACGGCCACCCCGACCACGCCGGGCACACCTTCGACCTCTCCGGCGAGCACGCCGTCGTGGTCGGCAACGGCAATGTCGCGCTGGACATCGCGAGGGTGCTCACCGCCGACCCGGAGTACCTGGCCCGCACCGACATCGCCGACCATGCGCTGGAGGCGCTGCGGCACAGCAACATTCGCGAGGTCACCGTGCTCGCACGCCGGGGCCCGCTGGAAGCCGCCTACACCGCGGCGGAGTTCCTGGCGCTGCGGCACCTCCCCGGCGTTGACGTAATACTCGACCCGACCGACCTCGCCGACCTCACCGCCGACGGCCACGCCCCCGAGTGGAAGCTGCGGCTGGCCCGCGAGTACGCCGAGCGGCCGCGCACCGAGGGCAACCGCCGCATCCGCTTCGCCTTCCACGCCGCGCCGGTCGAGCTCGGCGGCGCGGACCGCGTCCAGACGCTCACCACCGCCCGCACCGAGCAGGTCGACGGCCGCACCTCGATCACCGACCAGCGGACCACCCTGGAGGCATCGCTCGTCCTGCGCGCCATCGGTTACCGCGGCAGACCCGTGCCAGGGCTGCCCTTCGACGACGCGGCGGGCATCGTGCCCAACGACGGCGGCCGGGTCGCCCCCGGCGTCTACGTGAGCGGCTGGATCAAGCGCGGCCCGCGCGGCGTCATCGGCTCCAACCGCGCCGACGCCGCCGAGACCGTCGGCGCCCTGCTCGACGACTTCATCGCGGGCAGCCTCACCACCCCCGCCGCCGACCGCGACGCCCTCGCCGAGCTGGTCCGGCAGCGCAACCCCGATGTCGTCGACCGGGCCGGGTGGCAGACCCTGGATCAGGCCGAGCGCACCCGCGGCGCGGCGCAGGGCCGACCGCGGGTGAAGATCGCGAGCGTCGAGCAGCTGCTGGCCACCGCCCGCGGGCGTTAGGCGCCCACGTACTCCGCGAGGTGGGTACCGGTCAGCGTCTTCCGATCGGCCACCAGGTCCGCGGGCGTCCCCTCGAACACCACCAGCCCGCCGTCGTGCCCGGCCCCGGGCCCGAGGTCGATGATCCAGTCGGCGTGCGCCATGACCGCCTGGTGGTGTTCGATCACGATGACCGTCTTCCCGGAGTCGACCAGCCGGTCCAGCAGCCCGAGCAGCTGGTCCACGTCGGCGAGGTGCAGGCCGGTGGTCGGCTCGTCCAGGACGTAGACGCCGCCCTTCTCGGACATGTGCGTGGCGAGCTTGAGCCGCTGCCGCTCGCCGCCGGAGAGCGTGGTGAGCGGCTGGCCCAGCTTGAGGTAGCCGAGCCCGACGTCGGCGAGGCGGTCCAGGATCTTGTGCGCGGCGGGGGTGCGGGCATCGCCCTCGGCGAAGAACCGCTCGGCCTCGGCGACCGACATGCCGAGCACCTCGCTGATGTCGCGGCCGCCCAGCTTGTACTCCAGCACCTCCGCCATGAAGCGCTTGCCCTCGCAGGTCTCGCAGGTGGTGGCGACGCCCGCCATCATGGCGAGGTCGGTGTAGATCACCCCCGCGCCGTTGCAGGTGGGGCAGGCCCCCTCCGAGTTGGCACTGAAGAGCGCGGGTTTCACGCCGTTGGCCTTGGAGAAGGCCTTGCGGATGGGGTCGAGCAGGCCGGTGTAGGTGGCCGGGTTGGAGCGGCGAGAGCCCTTGATCGCGGTCTGGTCGACCACGACGACACCCTCGCGGCGGGCCAGGTTGCCGTGGATGAGCGAGCTCTTGCCGGACCCCGCCACGCCGGTGACCACGGTGAGCACCCCGGTCGGCACGTCCACGTCGACGCCGCGCAGGTTGTTCTGCGTCGCCCCGCGGATCTCCAGCGCGCCGGTCGGCGTGCGCACCGACTCCTTCAGCTCGGCGCGGTAGCCGAGGTGCCTGCCGGTGCGGGTGTCGGACGCGCGCAGCCCGGCGATATCGCCCTCGAAGCAGACGGTGCCGCCCTCGGTGCCCGCGCCGGGGCCGAGGTCGACCACGTGGTCGGCGATCACGATGGTCTCCGGCTTGTGCTCGACCACGAGCACGGTGTTCCCCTTGTCCCGCAGCCGGAGCAGCAGCTCGTTCATCCGCTGGATGTCGTGCGGGTGCAGCCCGATGGTCGGCTCGTCGAAGACGTAGGTGACGTCGGTGAGCGCGGAGCCGAGGTGCCTGATCATCTTGGTGCGCTGCGCCTCGCCGCCGGAGAGCGTGCCGGAGGAGCGGTCCAGCGAGAGGTAGCCGAGCCCGATCTCGACGAAGCCGTCCAGGGTCTGGCGCAGCGTCTCCAGCAGCGGGGCCACCGAGCGGTCGTCCAGCCCGCGCACCCACTCGGCCAGGTCGCTGATCTGCATGGCGCAGGCGTCGGCGATGCTGACGCCGTCGATCTTCACCGAGCGCGCGGCCTCGCTGAGCCGGGTGCCGCCGCAGTCCGGGCAGGCGCTGAAGGTGATCGCCCGGTCCACGAAGGCGCGGATGTGCGGCTGCATGGCCTCGCGGTCCTTGGACAGGAACGACTTCTGGATCTTGGGGATGAGCCCCTCGTAGGTGACGTTGATGCCGTCCACCTTGATCCGCACCGGCTCCTTGTAGAGCAGGTCGTTCAGCTCGCGCTTGGTGTACTTGCGGATCGGCTTCTCCGGGTCCAGGAAGCCGGAGCCCATGAAGATCCGGCCGTACCACCCCTCCATGCTGTAGCCGGGGATGGTGAGCGCCCCCTCGGCCAGCGACTTGCTGTCGTCGTAGAGCTGGGTCAGGTCGAAGTCGGAGACGCTGCCCATGCCCTCGCAGCGCGGGCACATGCCGCCGGTGACGCTGAACTCGCGCCGCTCGCGCACCTCCTGGCCGCCCGCCTTGGTCACCGTCACCGCCCCGGCGCCGCTGATCGAGGCGACATTGAAGGAGAACGCCTGCGAGCTGCCGATGTGCGGCTGCCCGAGCCTGCTGAACAGGATGCGCAGCATGGCGTTGGCGTCGGTCGCGGTGCCGACGGTGGAGCGCACATTGGCGCCCATCCGCTCCTGGTCCACGATGATGGCGGTGGTCAGCCCCTCCAGCACGTCCACGTCCGGGCGCGCCAGGTTCGGCATGAAGCCCTGCACGAAGGCGCTGTAGGTCTCGTTGATCATGCGCTGCGACTCGGCGGCGATGGTGCCGAAGACCAGCGAGCTCTTGCCGGAGCCGGAGACGCCGGTGAAGACCGTCAGCCTGCGCTTCGGGATCTCGACGCTGACGTCCTTCAGGTTGTTCTCCCGCGCCCCCCTGACCCGGATCAGGTCGTGGGTGTCGGCGGCGTGCGCGGTCGTGGCCGGGCTGGTGGCCGTGCTCATCGGTTCTCCGTAAGTTGTCAGGCGGCCCAGGAGGGTCGGATGTGGCTGATCGGTTCTTGCCTGTAGTGGCTTTCAAGGAGTGGCCGTCCGGCCCTCCGGG
>NZ_JBHVAK010000065.1:0-36153 GCF_042667085.1 Nocardia sp. NPDC057353 | reverse complement strand
CTCCGGTCCGCCGCCCGCTGCCGTCACGTGGCGATGATCACTCCGTGCTCTCGGCCGGTTCGGGCTCGTCCTCGACGAGCTCCGAGGACGGCGGCTCCTCGACGGAGGTGCTCGGCTCCAGGGTGAGCGTGCGGGTGCGCGTGGTGGTGGTCGGGCTCGTCGCGCTCGGCCTGGTGGTCGGGGTGCGGGTGCGGGTCGTCGCGGTCGCCGACTCGGTGGCCGACGGGTCGTCGGACGGGTCGGCCGAGGGGTCGACGACCGGGGTGTAACCCGCCGGGCGGCGCGGCGGCCCCGCGGGGGCGATCTGCCAGCTCGGCGAGGGCGGAATGGTGATCCGCTGGGTGCTGCTCGCGGTCTCCCCGTCGTCGGCGCGCACCACGGCGCCCGCGACCGAATCCGACTTCAGCGGCGGCGGGGCGACGTAGGTGTCCTCGCGCTCGATGCCGAACACGCCGACCAGCACCAGCCCGACCGAGACCGCGCCCGCGGCGACGGCGGGGCCGACGATCCTGGCTCTGCTGCTCTCCATCGGTGATGCTCCTATGGGGGATCGGGTGGCCTCACCTTAATCGAGGGAGGTGGGTGGAGCCACGTGAGCCGGGGCACCCCTGGTGCAGACACACAAATTTAAACGTTACCATTTCAGATATCGAAATGGTATCGGCCGCGTGTCGAAGGCACGTGTCGTAGTAGAACAGCCGAGTGTGGTCGTAGCGTGATCGAAGTTACGCGTGAGACGCCTGTAACCACATGAGAGACGTGAACGGTCGTCGCGCACAGCGACTTCCGGCGTCGGATTGTTCTCTGATCGGCGTCAACGAGGAGTAGATGATGGGAGCTTACTCGGCCATTCCGCTGGATGCCTCATCCGGCGGCGCCGAATCGGTCACCGCGATATCCGCGGGACCGGACTCCGCCGCAGGCGAATCCACATCCATCGCGTCCGAATCGGCAGCCGCCGATCCGGACGGCACGGCGGGCGCGGCGGACGCGCCCCCGCACGCGACGGCCCCGCGCGAACGCACCATGGCGACCACGCTGGCGCGTGGCTTCGGCTGGCTGTTCTTCGTCGGCGGCCTCGTCGGCGCGGTACTCGGCATCGCGGGACTGCATGTCGAGATCACCGTCGCCGGCCTCATCCTGGCCTGCACGGCCGGGCTGATCCTGCTCAAGCTGCGTTCGGACAGCGCCGTCCCGGACCAGGAGCCGTAGCAGCGGGCGCGGAGACGGAGCGGCGGCTCACCGCAACGGCGCGGTGCTCCACCACTGCATGAATTCCGCACGCGTGGCGATGAATCCGATGCTGTGCAGCAGGAAGCGCGACCGATCGGGGTCGCCGGAGAACTCCGTCACCATGCGCGGCCGCATGGACGAGAAGTCGTTCAGCACGATATTGCGGTAGGACTCGCCGTCGTTGGTGTCGTTCTGCTCGGTGCCGGAGGGCAGCCCGGCCAGCGCCGCGGCGGCGTCCTCCGGGGTCGCGTACGCGTAGAACTCGTAGTTGGCCTTGTTGCCGCCGCCGAAGCAGTACCAGACGGCGGTCCATGCCCCGAAGTCCGGCCCGGTCGCGTCCAGGCCGGAGCCGCCCGCGCGGTCCTTGCCGAAGCAGGTCGCGCCGTTCCAGCCCGGGTCGCTGAAGACGATGTCGTCCTCGTCGGCGTCGGGCACCATGCGCGGGAAGGCGTCGTGCAGTGCGGCGAGGCCGTCGACCATGGCCGACTCGTCGTCGGGGGCCGCCGAGGTGGTGGTGGTGCTGCGTGCCGTGCTGGTCTCGTCCGCGCTGTCCTGCGGTTGCTGGCCGGTGGCGGTCGGGCGGGGCGGGCCGGTGGGCGCGGCGGTCGGGCCGTCCGCGTCGCTCTCCGCGCCGACGAAGGCGATGCCCGCGATCAGCGCGGCGGCCAGCAGTGCGCCGACGCCCGCGCCGATCAGCCCGCGGTAGCGGCCCGGCGGCTTGGGCTCCCGGCCGCCGTGGAACCCGCCGCCGTGCCCCGCGAAGTGCGTCGGTTGCTGCTGCACCGGGTGTCCGGGCGCCGAGTACGGCCCCGCGTGCACCTGATGCCCCGGCGCCGACGGCCCACCCGGCGTCCCGTACCCGCCGCCCTGCGCCGCGCCGTACCCGCCCACGACGCCGTACCCGCCCGCCGGTGTTCCGTACCCGGGACCACCTGTCCCGGAGCCGCCTGTCGGTGTTCCGTACCCGGGACTACCTGTCCCGGAGCCCGCCTGCGTGCCGTACCCGGGGCCGTTCGTCCCGGCGCCGGTCGGTGTGCCGTACCCGAGGCCGTTCGTCCCGGAGCCGGTCGGTGTGCCGTACCCGGGACCGTCCGTGCCGGGACCGTCCGCGCGGCCGTATCCGCCTGCGGGCGTGCCGTAACCCGGGCCGCCCGTACCGGCGGAGCCGCCCACCGATTCATGGCCGCCCGCAGGGGTGCCGTAGCTCGTGCCGCCGCTGTAGCCGGCCACCCCGTACCCGGCGGCAGGCGGCGCGCCGGGGAATCCCGGCGCCCCGCCCGCGACGGCGTGCGGCCCACTCGCCACCCCGGCGAGCGCGTCCCGCGCGGCGGCCGCGAACTGCGCACAGCTCGCGAACCGGTCATCGGGGTGCTTCGCCATGGCCTTCAGCAGCACGCCGTCCAGCGCGGCGGGCAGCCCGCCGCGCAAGCTGCTCACCGGCGGCGGCGGATCGTTGAGGTGCCCGTGGATCACCGCGACCGGATTGCTCGCCTCGAACGGCACCGCTCCGGTGAGCAGCCGGAACAGCGTGATGGCCAGCGAGTACTGGTCCGAGCGGTGGTCCAGCGGCGCACCGGAGAGCTGCTCCGGCGAGGCGTAGGCGAGCGTCGCGGTGAAGGTCCCGGTCCTGGTCAGGTGCCCGGTGTCGTCGCGCAACCTGGCGATCCCGAAGTCGGTGAGGAAGACCCGCTCCTCGGACCCGTCGCTCGCCCGCTCGATCATGATGTTCGCCGGCTTCACATCCCGGTGCAACACCCCGGTGCGGTGCGCGTAGTCCAGCGCCGCCGCCGTCTCGGCGACGATCCGCACCGCGCGGGCGGGCGGCAGCGAATCGAGCTCCAGCGACGCCGCGTCGACCCCGTCGACGTAGCGCATGGAGATCCACAGCTGCTCGTCCTCGACCCCGCGGTCGTACACCGGGACGATCCCCGGGTGGTCGAGCCGGGCGACCAGATCGGCCTCCCGCTCGAACCTGGCCCTGATCTCCGCGTCCGCGAAGAGCTCCCGGTTCAGCAGCTTCATCGCGGTCAGCCGGGGCAGCCTCGGGTGCCTGGCCAGGTACACCGAACCCATTCCGCCCCGGCCGAGCAGACGTTCGATCGTGTACCCGGCGAATACCTCACCGGTTCTCAGCATGGCGTCAGTTCAGCGGGGCCGAACGCCACCAGCTGAGCACCTCCTCCGGCGTGCTGTAGCCGTCGGTGTACATGAGGAACTGGCTCCGGTCCGGGTCGCCGCTGAACACCGTGATGATCTTGTTCCCATTGTCGCTGTACTTGTAGTTCGTGTACTGCTTGCCGCCGTTGGTGTCGGTGGACTTGGTGTTGGCCGGCAGGTTCGCGATCACCGACTGCGCGTCGGCGGCGGACTCGTAGGCGTAGATCCGGTAGAAGGGATCGTCGCCGTCGCCGCCGCCGTAGCAGCTCCACAGGTAGGCCCACGCGCCGAAGTCCGGGTCGCCCTCGCTCGGCTCCGGGCTGACGCTGGTATCGGTCGACCAGCAGGTGGCGCTGTTGTACCCGCTGTCCTCGTCGGTCGAGGCGGGCACCATGCGCGGGAACTCCTTGCTGATCGCCTCCGCGGACGGGGTGATCTTCGGGCTCGCCGCGGTCGTCGTGGTGCCGCCGTTGCTCGACGAGTTCTGGCTCGCCACCACGCCGATGCCGATCACCGCCGCCAGCAGGACGACGACGCCGACCACGACGCCGACGATCAGCGTGCTGTTGTTCTTCCGCGGCGGCTGCTGCCCCTGGCCGCCGCTGTACTGCGCGAAGGTGTTCGGCGGCGGGGGCGGGGTCGGTCCGTAGCCGGTCGGCTGCCGGTGCGCGTACGGGTTGCTCTGCTGCGGGTTCTGGCCGGTGAGCGGCGGCGCCATGGCGGGGCCCGCGGCCAGCGGGGCGGCGCCGCTCGCATACGGGTTGTGCTGGGTGGGGTACGGCGCGCCGGTCATCGGGGCCCCGGTGTACTGGTTCCCGGTGAGCGGGCGCGGGCCGGTGCTCGACGGGGGCGGCACCGGGCCGCCCGCCAGCGGCAGCGACGGCGAGCTCGGGTTGCTCAGCGCGTGCAGCGCGGCGGCGGCGAAGGCCGAGCAGGACTCGAAGCGGTCGTCCGGGCGCTTGGCCATCGCCTTGGCCAGCACCCCGTCCAGCCCGTAGGGGAGCCCGGGGCGGGTGCTGCTCAGCGCGGGCGGCGCGGACTGCAGGTGGCCCTGGATCACCTGCGCCGGGTTGGTCGCGGCGAACGGCCCGCTCCCGGTGAAGAGCCAGAACAGCGTGCAGGCCAGCGAGTACTGGTCCGAGCGGTGGTCGAGGGTGGCGCCGGTGAGCTGCTCCGGCGAGGCGTAGGCGAGGGTGGCGGTGAAGGTGCCGGTTTGGGTGAGGTGGCCGGTGTCGTCGCGGAGCCTGGCGATGCCGAAGTCGGTGAGGTACACCCGCTCGCCGCGGCCCGCGCCGGAGCGGGCGAGCAGGATGTTGGCGGGCTTCACGTCCCGGTGCAGCACGCCCATGCCGTGCGCGTAGTCCAGCGCGTCCGCGGTCTCCTTGATGATCTGCACCGCGCGCTCCGGGGGCAGCGTCTGCGGGTCCACCGAGGCGGCGTCGATGCCGTCGATGAACTGCATGGAGATCCAGAGCTGCTCCTCCTCGATGCCGCGGTCGTAGACCGTGACGATGTTCGGGTGGTCCAGCCGGGCGACCAGGTCCGCCTCCCGCTCGAACCGCGCCCGCACCTCCTTGTCGAAGAACATCTCCCGGTTCAGCAGCTTGAGCGCCGTCATCCGCGGCAGCCGCGGGTGCTTCGCCAGGTAGACCGAGCCCATGCCACCGCGGCCGAGCTGCCGTTCGATGACGTAGCCGGCGAACACCTCACCGTTGGCCAGCATTGTCTGCTCCATCTCCCGCCGCGGACCGGGACCCACCGGCGCACAGGCGTACAGCACGAGATCGCGCGATCAGGGCAGGCCCGTGCGCGGAAACATCGAAACCATAGCAGTAGTCGGGGACGCCGCCTGCGCGCGGCGAACCGGGTCGTGGCCCGGCTCCCGCGGGCATCTCAGCCCTCCCCGGACGGGGTTTCGCCGTCCGCCCGCGCGGGCGTTCCGGCGCCGCCGGGGCGCACCCGGCCGCCGGGCGGATCGATCGCCGCCGGGCGTCCGCGCCGCCGCGGTGCGGTGCCGGACGGGGGCGGGGGAGCCGGGACCACGGTGGGGTCCTCCGGGCGCACCGGCTCCTGCTCGCCGGGGTTCGGCGCCCGGCCCGCCACCGGGTGCGCGCCGGAGCGGGGGCCCACCTGCCCTGTGCCCTGGTCGGGTTGGGCATGGGTGCCGGATGACTGGCCGGGGTTGCCTCCGGGGCGGGGGTGCGCGCCGGACGGCGGTTGCCCGGGGTTGTTTCCGGGGCGGGTGCCACCGGGCCGGAGGTGCGCGCCGGATGCGGGTTGTCCCGGGGTACCGGCGGGACGTCGGTGCGCGCCGGATGCGGGTTGGCCGGGTGCCGGGTTGGCCGCGGGGATCCCGGCCGGGCCGACGGGGCCGGGGCGAGCATGCGCGCCGGAAGGAGGTTGGCCCGCGGCGGGGCGTTGGTTCGGCCCGGACGAGGGCTGCCACGGCGGCGCGGGCTGGCCGGGATAGGGCTGCTGCCCCTGGTGCGGCCGGGCGCCCGTGCCCGGGTGGGGCCGCGGAGAATTCGGCTGATGCGGGGCCGGTGGCTGCGGGTACGGCGGCTGCGCGGTCGGGTACGGGGCCTGCGGGTACGGCCCCGGCCTCCCTGTCGGGTAGGGCTGTGGGCCGGAATAACCGGGTGTGCCGCCGTGCGGCCGCGGTCCGGGATAACCCGTGGGCGGGCCGGCTTGCTGCGGTCCCTGGTACCCGGTGGCGGGGCCGCCCTGCGGGCCGGGGTACCCGGTGGCAGGGCTGCCCTGCGGTGACCCGGAGTACCCGGTAGCCGGGTTGCTCTGTGGCTGCGGTCCGGGGTAACCGGTAGCGGGGCTGCCCTGCTGCGGACCGGGGTAGCCGGTGGGGCCGACCTGCTGGGGCCCGGGGTAGCCGGTTGCGGGGTTGCCCTGTGGCTGGGGGCCGGGGTAGCCGGTGAACGGGCCGCCCTGCGGACCGGGGTACCCGGTGAATACGCCACCCTGCGGCTGCGGCCCGGGGTACCCGCCCTGCGGCCACGGGACCCCGCCCTGCGGTGGCACCGAGCGGTGCGGCCCGCTGCGCGGCCCGTCCAGCGCGGCCCGCGCTGCCGCGGCGAACTCCGCGCAGGTGCCGAAGCGCTCCTCGGGCTCCTTGGACAGCCCCCGCATGAGCACCGCGTCGAAGGCGGGGGAGAGGTCGGGCCTGGCGGTGCGCGCCGACGGGACCGGCAGGTTCAGGTGCCCGTTGATCACCGCGGCCGGGTTCGACCCCGGGTACGGCGCGGCGCCGGTCAGCATCCAGAACAGCGTGCAGGCCAGCGAGTACTGGTCCGCCCGGTGGTCGAGCGCGGCACCCGCGAGGTGCTCGGGCGCGGCATAGGCCAGCGTCGCGGTGATGGACCCGGCGGAGCCGAGCGTGGTGTCGGCGTCGCGCACGCTGGCGATGCCGAAGTCGGTGAGCAGCACCCGCTCCGGCTGCCCGATCGGCGCCTTGGCGAGCAGGATGTTCGCCGGCTTCACGTCCCGGTGCAGCACCCCGTTGACGTGCGCGAAGTCCAGCGCCGCCGCGGTGTCGGCGATGATCCGCACCGCCCGCGCGGCGGGCAGCACGCCCACGTCGACACAGGAGGCGTCGGCGCCCGCGACGAACTGCATGGAGATCCAGAGCTGGTCGTCCTCGGCGCCCCGGTCGTACACCGTGACGATGTTGGGGTGGTCCAGCTGCGCGACCAGATCCGCCTCGCGCTCGAAGCGCTTGCGGATCTCGGTGTCCGAGTACAGGTCGCGGCCGAGCAGCTTGAGCGCGGTGAGCCGGGGCAGCCGCGGGTGCCTGGCCAGGTAGACCGTGCCCATCCCGCCGAAGCCGAGCACCCGCCGCACGGTGTAGCCGGCGAAGGTGTCGCCCTTCTGCAGCACTTCCGTCACTCCACCCCCCTCTCCGGGTCGCACTCGGTGCTCCTACCGATCTATCTCCCCGGGGCCCGGGTGCGCAACATCGCTTTCGGCGGCCCCGCGTGTCGGTGCCGGTCGTTAGGGTGAGTCCTATGCGCATTGGAGCACACGTTCGCCTCGACAGCGATCCGATCGGCTTCGGTGAGAAACTCGGCGCCGAGGTGATTCAGCTTTTCGTCATCGATCCGCAGAGCTGGGACAAGCCCCAGCCGCACCCGCGCGCCGAGGAGATCAGGGCCAGCCCGATCGACGTCGTGGTGCATTCGTCCTACCAGATCAACGTCGCCAGCCTGAACAACCGGCTGCGCATGCCGTCGCGGAACGCGGTGGCGCAGCAGGCGCAGGCCGCGGCCGAGCTCGGCGCCTTCGGGCTCGTCGTGCACGGCGGGCACGTGCGCGGCGACGGCGAGATCGAGGCCGGGATCACCAATTGGCGCAAGCTCTTCGAGCGGCAGCAGGAGAAGGGCGGCTTCGCGGTGCCGATCCTGATCGAGAACACCGCGGGCGGCAACCACGCCATGGCCAGGCACTTCGACTCCATCGCCCGGCTCTGGGACGCGGTCGGCGAGTTCGGCGCCGGCTTCTGCCTCGACACCTGCCACGCCTGGGCGGGCGGTGAGGAGCTGGTCGGCGTCGTCGACCGGATCAAGGCCATCACCGGCCGGATCGACCTGGTGCACCTGAACTCCTCCCGCGACGAGTTCGACTCCGGCGCCGACCGGCACGCCAACCTCGCCGACGGCACCATCGACCCGGAGCTGCTGGCCGAGGTGTGCCGCACCGCGGGCGCCCCGGTCGTGCTGGAGACCCCCGGCGACGGCCTCGCCGATGATCTGGCCTACCTGCGCGAGCACGTCGGCTGAGTAGGCCAGACTGGTCCGCATGGGTATTCGGCCGCTCGACGGCGTGCGCGTACTGGAGCTCGGCAACTACATCGCGGCGCCGACGGCGGGCCGGATCCTCGGCGACTTCGGCGCCGAGGTGATCAAGGTCGAGCGCCCGGGCGCCGGTGACGAGCTGCGCAACTGGCGGCTCTACGGCGGCACCACCTCGATGCTCTTCCGCACCGTGAACCGCAGCAAGAAGTCGATCACGCTGGACCTGCGCACCGAGGCGGGCAGGCGCACCGTGCTCGCGCTGGTCCGCGAGTGCGATGTGCTGCTGGAGAACTTCCGCCCCGGCATGCTGGAGAAGTGGGGGCTCGGACCCGAGGTGCTGAACGAGGCCAACCCGGAGCTGGTGCTCACCCGCATCTCCGCCTACGGGCAGACCGGGCCGCTCGCCGCCAGGCCCGGCTTCGCCGCGGTGGCGGAGGCGGTGGGCGGGCTGCGCGAGCTGGTCGGGGACCCGGATCGGCCGCCGGTGCGGGTCGGGGTCTCGATCGGCGACTCGATCGCCGGGATCTACGCCGCCTTCGGCACCGTCATGGCGCTCTTCCAGCGCGAACGCGCGGGGGGTGCGGTGCCGCTCGAGCAGCGGATCATCGACGTGGCGCTGAACGAGGCGATCCTCTCGGTGATGGAGTCGCTGGTCCCGGACTACCTGGCCTACGGCATCAACCGGCAGCGGGTCGGCGGGCGGATGGAGGGCATCGCGCCGAGCAACGCCTACCCGTGCGCCGACGGCACCAGCATCATCATCGGTGGCAACGGGGACGCCATCTTCCAGCGGTACATGGGCGTCATCGACCGCCCCGACCTCGCCGCCGACCCCGAGCTCCAGGACAACGCGGGCCGCTGGCGGAATCGGGAGCGGCTCGACGCCGCGATCGGCGAGTGGACGGTCCAGCGCTCCCGCGCGGAGGCGCTCGCCGTCCTGGAGCAGGCGGGCATCCCCTGCGGCCCCATCTACACCGCCGCCGACATCGTCGCCGACGAGCAGTACGTGGCTCGCGACATGATCCAGCACTTCCCCGTCGATGTCGGCGAACCCGAACCCAAGCAGGTCGGCTTCCCCGGCATCGTCCCGGTGATCGGCGGGAAGTCCCTGCCGATCAGCAATGTCGGCCCCGACCTCGGCGAACACACCCACGAGGTGCTCACCCGCCTCGGCCTCACCCCCGCCGAGATCGCCGAAGCCGCCGGTCTCCCCGCCCCACCCGAAACGGCCGCGGGGCAAGCCGCCGGAGAATAGGTCACCGCCAGGCACACCGCCGCCGGGCGAACCGCCGCCGGGCGAACGACCGCGGAACAACCGCCGCGGGTAAGCGCCCGCGGGACAGATCGCCGCTTCCGGCAGAACTGGCCGAGCCGCCGCAGGCGATGCGACAGTCACCCCGACAAAACGGGACGTCCTACCCCCTCCGCGCGCAACAGCATCACCGCACCGGCCCCGCGCTCAGCGGCATCGGCGAAGAACCGCGCCAGCGAGCGGAGACACTCCAGCAGGACGACCGGATCGCCGGGATCGATCCCCACTTCCACCATCCGAACCGGATCATGCCGAGCGACAATCAGTTCCGGGGGAACCCCGGACAGCGCGGCAGCGGCTTCGGCGACCAACTCCGGGTACCAGGCGGCGAGCGTCTGCCCGGCATCCAGCGGGTCGCCGTCGACCCGCAAATCCACCGCCACCCCCGCCGCGTCCAGCAGGTACTGCACGGCATCCCAGTGCGCCCCGAGCTCGCACCCGGGGCGGACAACACCGCGCAACCACTCCGGATCGACCACCCCGTGGTCCAGCTCCATGCCCGTCACCCGGGCGAACGCCATTCTGGTACCCATCCCGGCGGACGATACCGCCGTACGGCGAATACACCCGGAGGTAGTTCCTCCACTCCGGGAGTATCCGGATGGCGTGCGCGCGCGAAGCCGGGAACACTGGTTGCCATGACATCGCACGCCGTGAGCGCCGAACCGACCGAGCCGGGCACCGCGACCTCCGTCGCGGCCCGCGCCGTTGACCTGAGCAAGGTCTACGGCGCCGGAGACACCAGGGTCACCGCGCTCGACGGGGTGTCAGCGGATTTCGCGAAGGGCGAGTTCACCGCCATCATGGGGCCGTCCGGCTCCGGCAAGTCCACGCTCATGCACTGCCTCGCCGGGCTGGATTCGGCCAGCTCGGGCACGGTCCGGATCGGCGACACCGACCTGACCGACCTCTCCGACGCCGCCATGACCAAGCTGCGCCGCGACCGCATCGGCTTCGTCTTCCAGGCCTTCAACCTGGTGCCGACGCTGACCGCGCTGGAAAACATCACCCTGCCGCTGGACATCGCGGGCCGCGACGTGGACCGCGAGTGGCTGGACACCGTGCTCGGCAGGCTCGGCCTCGCGGACCGGCTCGGGCATCGCCCCAGCGAACTCTCCGGCGGCCAGCAGCAGCGCGTGGCCTGCGCCAGGGCGCTGGCGGGCAAGCCGGACATCATCTTCGGCGACGAGCCGACCGGCAACCTGGATTCCCGCTCCTCCGGCGAGGTGCTCTCGATCCTGCGCGCCGCGGTGGACGAGTTCGGCCAGACCGTCGTGATCGTCACGCACGACCCGCGCGCCGCCTCCTACGCCGACCGGGTGGTCTTCCTCGCCGACGGCCGGATCGTGGACGAGCTCCGCGATCCGACCGCCGACTCGGTGCTGGACCGGATGAAGGCGCTGGAGAGCTGATGGCGGGCAATCCCATGCGCAAGGTCGCCGTGCGCAACCTGGCCGCGCACAAGGTGCGGCTCGCGCTCACCCTGCTCTCCGTCGTGCTCGGCACGGCGTTCATCGCGGGGTCGTTCGTCTTCACCGATACCCTGCAGCGCACCTTCGACGGCATCTTCGCGAGCCAGGCGCAGGGCGTCGACGTCCGGGTGAGCCCGAAGAACCAGCAGTCGGTCGGGGTGCCGCAGAGCGTCGTCGACCGGATCGCCGCCCGCCCCGACGTGCGCGCGGTGGCGCCCGGCGTGAACGGCCCGGTCGTGCTGCTCGACCCCACCGGCAAGACCGCCGTGCAGACCGGCGGCGCGCCCAGCTTCGGCGAGTCCGCCCTGCCCGCCGAGCGCGCGGTGGCCGAGCCGCCGGTCTTCACGCAGGGCGGGCCGCCGACGCGGCCGGACGAGTTCGCGCTCAACAGCGGCGGCGTCGAGCGGGCCGGGCTGCAGGTCGGCGACCGCACCAAGGTGCTGATCCCGTCCCGCGGCGAGCCGATCGACGTCACCCTGAGCGGCGTCTACGAGCTGCCGGGCGGCACCGGCGGGCTGATCGCGCTGCAGTTCCCGGAGGAGCAGGCGAGGCAGCTCTTCACCGACGGCACGCACGTCGCCTACGTCGACATCGCCGCGGCCGGGGTGCAGGCCGACACCCTGCGCGACCGGCTCGCGCTGGAGTTCGGCGGCGAGTACAAGGTGCAGAACGGCGACCAGGTCCGCGAGGACGCGAAGTCCCAGGTCTCCGAGGCGCTCAGCTTCCTCAACTACTTCCTGCTCGCCTTCGGCGCGATCGCGCTGATCGTCGGCACCTTCATCATCTACAACACCTTCTCCATGATCGTGGCGCAGCGGCTGCGCGAGCTGGCGCTGCTGCGCGCGGTCGGCGCGAGCAGCGGGCAGGTCGGGCGCTCGGTGGTGGCCGAGGCGCTGGTGATCGGCGTGCTCGGCAGCGTGCTCGGGCTTGCGGGCGGTGTCGGGCTGGCCTACGGGCTCTCCGCGCTGCTCAACGCCTTCGACGTCGGGCTGCCGACCGGGTCGCTCACGCTCCGGCCGCGCACCGTGCTGATCGGGCTCGCGCTCGGGCTCGCGGTCACCGTCATCAGCGCCTACGCCCCCGCTCGGCGGGCGGCGAAGGTGCCGCCGGTGGAGGCCATGCGCGCCGAGTTCGCCACCTCGGGGGACTCGCTGCGCAACCGGACCATCGTCGGCGCGGTGCTCGCCGTCGCCGGGGTGGCGCTGGTGGTCGTCGGCGCGCAGTACACCGGTGGCACCGCCGCCTCGACCGTCGGGGTGGGCGCGCTGGCGCTGATCCTGGCGGTGCTGCTGGCCGCGCCCGCGCTCTCCCGGCCGGTGGTCGGTGCGCTCGGCGTGCTCATGAAGCCGTTCGGCGCCATCGGCGCCATGGCGCGCAACAACGCGCGGCGCAACCCGCGCCGGACCGCGGCCACCGCCTTCGCGCTCACCCTCGGGCTCATGCTGGTCACCGCCATCGGCATGCTCGGCGCCTCGGCCAAGGCCAGCATCAGCGGCCTGGTCGACAAGGACGTGACCGCCGACTTCGTGCTGGCCGGGCCGCCGCAGATCGGGGTGCCGCTCGGCGCCACCGCCGCGGTGCGCGACCAGGTGCCCGCCGCCGAGCAGGTGGTCGGGTTCCGCGGCGCGGTGGTGCGGATCGACGGCGACCAGGTGCCGGGCTCCTCGCCGGAGGGGCCGTTCGACCAGGTCATGCGGGTCGAGGTGGTGCAGGGAGCGGCCACGCTCGGCGCGAACGACATCCTGGTCTCCGAGCAGGAGCGGGCGGAGCGCGGCTGGAGCGCGGGGCAGCAGGTCACCATCAACGGGCTGGACGGGACGGCGCTGCCGGTCACGGTGCAGGGCGTCTACCGGAACAGCCCGCTGCTCGGCGAGGTCATCCTCTCGCCGCAGCTCTACGAGCGGACCACGCCGGTCTCCTTCCGCACCAACGTGGTGCTGCTGGTGCAGGCGGCGCCAGGCACCGACCCGGCCGCGTTCCGCGCCGACCTGGAGCGCGCCACCGAGCAGTTCGTGGTGGTGCAGGTGATGGACCGCGAGGAGTTCAAGGGGGAGCAGGGGCGGCAGATCGACACCATGCTCGCCATCCTCTACGGGCTGCTCGCGCTCGCCGTGGTGATCGCGGTGCTCGGCATCGTGAACACGCTCGCGCTCTCGGTGGTGGAGCGGCGCCGGGAGATCGGCATGCTGCGCGCGGTCGGCATGCTCCGGCCGCAGGTACGGCGCACCATCTACCTGGAGTCCATGCTGATCGCCATCTTCGGCGCGGTGGTCGGGCTGCTGCTCGGGCTGGGGCTCGGGGTCGGGTTCCTGCGCACGCTGCGTGACTTCGGGCTCGACCAGATCGCGATCCCGTGGGGGCAGCTGGTCCTGGTGCTCGTCGGCTCCGCCGTGGTCGGGGTGCTGGCCGCGCTCTGGCCCGCGATCCGGGCGGCGCGTACACCGCCGCTGGCCGCGATCGCCGACGTGTGACAGCGGGAGACCGGCGGTAGCGCCGCTGTACCGCCGGGGAGGCGGCGTGGGCTTCGGCCCGCGCCGCCTCCTCCGTTGCGGGCGGCGGTTGTCGTGCTAGCGCCGAGCGGGCCGCAGCCCCGCCGTTCGGCGGCGAACCCGCGGCCCGCTGCCGCGCCCGGCACGGTCGCCGCGGTGCGCGGCTCAGCGGGGAGTGCCTGCCCAGCGGCTCACATCCCTGCGGTCGAGACAGTCGGCGAGCAGGTCGGGGAAGTGGTCGGGGGTGCAGGCGAAGGCGGGGACGCCGAGCGCGGCGAGCGCGGCGGCATTGTCGTGGTCGTAGGAGGGGGCGCCCTCGTCGGAGAGCGCGAGCAGCACCAGGACCTGGACCCCCGCCTCGGTCATGGACCTGACCCGGCGCAGCATCTCCTCGCGCACCCCGCCCTCGTAGAGGTCGGAGATGAGCACGAAGAGCGTGTCGGTGGGCTTGGTGATCAGCGACTGGCTGTAGGCGATGGCCCGGTTGATGTCGGTGCCGCCGCCGAGCTGGGTGCCGAAGAGGATGTCCACCGGGTCGTCCAGGTGCTCGGTCAGGTCGACCACCTCGGTGTCGAAGACCACCAGCGAGGTGCGCAGCGAGCGCATGGAGGCGAGCACCGCGCCGAAGACCGAGGCGTACACCACGCTGGCCGCCATCGACCCGGATTGGTCGATGGCGAGCACCACCTCGCGGTGCACCGCCTGGCTGCGCCTGCCGTACCCGATCAGCCGCTCCGGCACCACGGTCCGCTGCTCGGGCAGGTAGTGCGCGAGGTTGGCCCGGATGGTGCGGTCCCAGTCGATGTCCCGCTGCCTGGGGCGGGCGATCCGGGCGGCCCGGTTCAGCGCGCCGGAGACGGCGGCGACGGTCTTCGCCGCGATCCGCTCCTCGATCTGCTTCACCACCGCCGCGACCACGGTGCGCGCGGTGGCGCGGGTGGTCTCCGGGATCACGCCATTGAGACTGAGCAGGGTGCCGACCAGGTGCACGTCCGGCTCCACCGCCTCCAGTAGCTCCGGCTCCAGCAACAGCTGGGTGAGGTCGAGCCGCTCGACCGCATCCCGCTGCATGATCTCGACCACGCTGGTCGGGAAGTAGGTGCGGATGTCGCCGAGCCAGCGGGCGACCCGGGGGGCCGAGGCGCCGAGCCCCCCGGAGCGCGGGCCCGCGGGGTCGCCCGAGTCGTAGAGCGCGGCGAGCGCGCGGTCCATGGCCTGCTCGGACTGTCCGCCCGGAGCGCCGAGTTCGGATTCCGCGGCGGCGCCGAGCATGAGCCGCCAGCGGCGGGCGTGCGCGTCGTCGGTCATACGAAGGCTCCTGCGGGTTGTGCGGCGCCTGCGGGGGGCTCGGCCGTCGCGAGAATGGTGAGGGCGGCGGTCAGCGCCAGTTCGCCGCGCTCGAGGTCGATGGCGGCGCTCGCGCTCTCGGCGCGCGCTCCGCCGCGCACCGCGCGGGCGATGGCCCGGCGCTCGGGCTGCTCGAAGGCGCCGAAGGTGCGGCGGAGCAGTGGGAGCGTTTCGGTGAACTGCTCGTCGCCGAGGCCGCGGACCCACTCGTCGACCAGGCGCAGCAGTTCGCGGTCGTGCACGAGCAGCAGCCCGCGGCCGCCGAGGAAGCCGTCGATCCAGGCCGCCTTGGCCTGCGCGGTGCGCCCGACCGAGAGCGCGGCGCCGAGCCGCAGCGCGGACTCCGCGTCGTCGATCTCGCCGACGTCGGCGAGCAGCCGGACCGCACGGCCCGCCAGCGCGCCGTGCACATCGTCCCGGTCGGCGACCACCCGCAGCGCCGCCTGCCACTGCTCGATGCCGTCGGCGCCGGTGCGCAGCGCGGCGTTCGCGGCGTCGATCTGGTCGCGCAGCTGCTCCGCGGCCTCGGTGTCGAGGCCGGTGACGGCGCCGGGCAGCCCGGCGCAGATCCGGACCAGCAGGCCGTCGGCGACCCGGCCCAGCGCGCTGACGTCGGTGCCGCGCACATCGCCGTAGCGCCGGGTGCGCAGCAGCCCGGGGAGGACGCCGAGCAGGTGCGTGACGTCGTGGTCCAGTGCCGCGACCGCACCGAGCCGGGCGATCAGCCCGTCGGTGGCGGCGCCGAGGTCGGCCAGCAGCGCGGTGTCCAGCGCGGCGGCGAGGTCGGCGAGGGTGATGTCGGCGTTCGCGACGTGGTCGAGGATCCTGGCCTCGGCGGCGGTGCGCAGGGTGGTGCCCCAGCGCGAGGCCTCGATCACCGCCAGCGCGTACTCGGGCTCCCAGCACAGGGTCCAGGTCTCCCGGAAGGTGCCGGTGCCGCGGACCTGGCTCTGCGCGGGCGCGCCCCACTCGATGCCGAGCACGCGGAGCCGGTGCAGCAGGTGCGAGCGGCGCAGCTCGCGCTCCTTGCGCAGGTCGAGGTCGAGGGTACGGGCGGTCGGCTCCTGCTTGAGCCGGAGCGAGCGGGCGGTGGCGGTGAGGTCGGCGGCGAGCGGGACCGTCGGAGTGTCCTCCGGGACCGCGCCGAGCGCCTCGCCGATCACCAACTCCTCGGCGATCAGCCGGACCAGGGTCTCGTCACCGCCGCACATGACCGCGCGCACCGCCTCGGTGACCTCGGAGAGCCCGGCCAGCGGGCGGGCGCGGAGCGCGGCCAGTGTCTCCGCGAGGCGGGCCGCCTCGATCACGTGCGCGCTGGAGACCGGGAGGTCGTTGGCGCGCAGGACGCCCGCCACGCGGGTGAGCCAGCGCACCACCGGGTGTTCGGTCTCGGTGAAGAGGTGGTGGTACCAGCCGGGGGAGGTGATGCCTGCGCCGTAGCCGGAGGCGGTGGCGAGGCGGGAGTGCGTCCACGGCACCCAGGTGGTGGCGGTCTTGACCTTGGGCAGGCCGGTGAGCAGGCGGGAGTCCGGGGCGGCCGGGCCGAGGGGGCCGTCGAGGGCGGGGGCGTGCCAGGCGCCGCAGACCACCGCCAGGCGCTGGGCGCCGTCGCGCAGGGCCTTGCGCATGATCTGCCGCATGTACGCCTCGCGGCGCAGAGTTTCGGCATCCACCGGGATGGAGCGGAGCACGCGGGGCTCCGTTTCGCCCGCCGGTGCCGCCGCGTCGCCGGTGGCTCCGCTTCCGGGCGCTGGTGCGGGGGCCGAGGCCGCCGCACCGCGACCCGGTGTGGCGGCGTGGTCGGGGGCAGTGGCACCGCCTCCGCGCACAGCGGTGTCGGTGCCCGGCGCTGTGGTTGCGTCCGCAGGCGCCGGGGCGTCGCTGTTCCCGTGGGCGGAGGCACGGGAGGGGGCCGCTCCCGCGTCGGTGCCCGGCTCCTCGGTGCTCCCGTCGCCGGGCGGGGCGGGTTCGCGGAGGGCGCGCATGGCCTCGGTGATGGCCTCGAAGGCGCCTGCGTCGGCGGCGGATTCGACGACCGCGTCCCACCAGCGCTCGGCGTCGTCGTAGCCCGCGGCGGCGGCGAGCTCGGCGAGCGGGTCGCGGTGTTCGGCGGGTTCGTGGTCGCGGGCGGCGAGCACGGTGCTCGACGGGAGGTCGCAGAAGCGGACGGGGACGTCGTGCTCGGCGCCGTAGCGCAGCGCCTGCCACTCGGGGGAGAAGGCGGCGAAGGGCCAGAAGGCGGCGCGGGCGGGCTCGCCGGGGACGTAGGCGAGCAGCGCCACCGGCGGCGCCATCCCCTCGGCGCCGACGTAGCCGACCAGGGGGTCGGCGTCGGCGGGCCCCTCGATCAGAATGGTGTCCGGCCGGAACTCGGCGAGCGCGGCGCGCAGCGAGCGCGCCGAGCCGGGGCCGTGGTGCCGGATGCCGAAGACCCTGGTCACCGCGGTGGTCATCCGGAGACCTCGCGGCAGGCGCGGTAGAAGTCGGCCCACTCGGGCCGCTCCCGCACCACGGCCTCCAGGTACTCGACCCACACCACCGAGTCCGCCACCGGGTCCTTGATCACCGAGCCGAGCACCGCGCCCGCGATGTCCGAGGCGCGCAGCACCCCGTCGCCGAAGTGCGCGGAGAGCGCGATGCCGTTGGTGATCACCGAGATCGCCTCGGCGGTGGAGAGCGTCCCGGACGGCGACTTGAGCTTGGTCCGCCCGTCCGCGGTGACCCCGGCGCGCAGCTCCCGGAACACCCGCACCACCCGGCGGATCTCCTCGGCCGCCGCGGGCACCGGCGGCAGCTCCAGCGCGGCGCCGAGCTCGGCGACCCGCCTGGTGACGATGGCGACCTCCTCGTCCTCGCCCGCGGGCAGCGGAAGCACGACGGTGTTGAAGCGGCGGCGCAGCGCGGAGGAGAGGTCGTTGACGCCGCGGTCCCGGTCGTTGGCGGTGGCGATCACGGTGAAGCCCTTGGCAGCCTGCACCTCGCTGCCGAGCTCGGGCACCGGCAGCGTCTTCTCGGAGAGCACCGTGATCAGCGCGTCCTGCACATCCGAGGGGATGCGGGTGAGCTCCTCGATCCTGGCGATCTTCCCGGTGCGCATGGCGGTCATCACCGGCGAGGGAACCAGCGCGGCCTCGCTCGGCCCCTCGGCGAGCAGCCTGGCGTAGTTCCAGCCGTACCGGATGGCCTCCTCGGCGGTGCCCGAGGTGCCCTGCACCAGCAGCGTGGAGTTGCCGGAGACGGCGGCGGCGAGGTGCTCGGAGACCCAGGTCTTCGCGGTACCGGGCACGCCGAGCAGCAGTAGCGCGCGGTCGGTGGCGAGCGTCGCGACCGCGACCTCGAGCAGCCTGCGCGGGCCGATGTACTTGGGCGAGATCGCGGTGCCGTCCGGCAGGACGCCGCCGAGCAGGTAGGTGACGACGGCCGACGGCGAGAGCTCCCACGAGGGCGGGCGGGGCCGGTCGTCGGCGGCGGCCAGCGCGGCGAGCTCGGCGGCGTAGGCCTGTTCGGCGTGCGGGCGGAGCAGGCCGGTGTCGGTGGCGGGTGCGGTCATTGCAGCTCCTCGAGCATGGTCGAGCGGATGGTCAGGTCGCGGGCGAGCCGCTGGAAGGCATCGCCCCAGGCGGCGTCGTCACAGCGGTGCGCGGTGGCCGCCACCACGGGGGCGGCGTCCGGCGGCAGGTGCGCGGCCGCCGCGGCGAGCAGCGAGCGGTGCGCGGTGGGCATGGCGCCGGAGGCGCCGGGTCTGCGGGCGGCGGTCCGCGCCCGCTCGTGCAGCAGCAGCAGGACGTGGTGCGCCACCTGCTCCGGCCACGGGTGCTCGACGGCGGGCAGCAGCGCCTCCAGCTCGGAGAGCCAGGCGCCGTCCAGCCGGAGCAGCCGGGTGATCCGCTCCGGCGCGGGCAGCAGCGCGAAGAGCTCGCGCCTGCGCAGCAGCGCCTGGTCGGTGGGGACGCCCGCGTCGAAGAGCGCCGCGGCCCAGGCGCCGTCGCCCGCGGCGAGCGCGGCGTCCATCCAGCCGTCGAAGAGCGGCCTGCGGAACCGGTCGTCCAGCACGGTGGCGACCGCGCGCCCCGGCGAGCCGAACGCCTGCTCCCAGTGCGCGAGCGGGGTGGCCGACACCAGCCTGCGCAGCAGCGCGGCGGTGTCGTCCTGCCCGCCGGACCAGCGGTAGCCGAACTCGGCGCCGCTCTCGGCGAGGCCGTCGCGCTTGGCATCCGGCGGCAGCTCGGCGGGCAGCGCGAGTTCGAGCTGCCCGCCGCGGACCGGCAGCCACAGCGCGGCCCGCTGCCGCATGCGCTCGGTGAAGGCCGAGCCGGGCAGCCGGGCCAGCAGCGCGGCCGCGGTCCGCCGGACGTCACCGCGGCGCCCGGCCAGCGCCGTCTCCAGCAACTCCTCGTCGGCCGGGCCGAGCCCGTCGCCGAGCACCGCGAGCAGCTCGGCGGCCTGCGCCCCCGACTCCGTCGCCCAGCTGCCCGCGAGCAGCTCGCGGGCCCGGACCGGCTCGTCCCGGCGCAGCTCGCGCAGCAGGTTCCGGCGCGCGGCGGGCTTGCCGTGCGCCCAGACCTCGGCGACCTCGGCCGTCGAGGTGCGGAAGTCGTTCCAGGACGGGTGCGCCGCCGCCAGCCAGCGGCCGCGCGGCCCGGCCAGCCGGAGCAGCGGGCCGCGGTACTCCGGCAGGGTGCGGGCGAACTCGAGGAGCCGGACGCCGAGCGCGTCGGGGGCCCGGAAGTCACCGGGCGCCGCCGCGGCGAACCACTCGGGCAGGAAGGGGGAGCGGCTGCCGAGCAGCTTCGGCAGCCGCTCGGCGGCGGCGCGGGGCAGCAGCGGGCGGTCGTCGTCGGCGGCGGGCGCGGGCGGCGCGGCGGTACCCGCCCTGACTCCGCCGCGGTCGAGCAGGTCCTGCAGCGCGGCGGCCGCGAGCAGCGCGGCCGCCGGGTCGGCGATCCGCGCGACGGCCCCGGCCACCGGGGCGGGCAGCCGCGCGCTGTCGAGCCCGCGCTGCGCGGTGCCGAGCAGCGCCACCGAGACCAGGTCGGCCGTCTCCGGCCCCGGCTGCGGCGGCTCCGGCTGCGGCAGCGCCGGGCCGAGCGGCTCGTCCGCGCGGTGCAGCTCGCCCGCGGCGAAGACCGCGACCGGCACCAGCCCCTCGGCGGTCAGGTCGCCGACCACGGTGACGGGGTGCCCGCCGGAGACCGCGAGCAGCCGCCACGGCTGCTCACCGGGCGCGATCGGCAGCGCGGTGCCGTCCGGCTCGGCCAGCCACCAGCCCGCCGGGCCCGGCACCGGGACCACCTCGGTGAGCAGCACCGGCTGGGCGCGCAGCCACGGGTCGCCCGCCAGCGCCGCGGCGTGGTCGCGCAGCGCCGCGGCGATCCGGCCCGCGCCGTCGGCGAGCGGCAGCGAGGTGACCGGGGTGTCGGCGCCGTGCCTGGTACCCCACTGCACCCGCGGGTTCGCCGCGCCGGGGTAGTAGTGCAGGCTCGCGTCGGCCATGAACCCGAGCCGTGGCGCCGCGCTCACCACCACCGGCCTGCCGAAGCTGTGCTCGACCAGCATGGCCCAGCGCCCCGAGCTCCGGCCGCGCAACCAGGTCCGCCTGGTGTGCAGCCGCTCCTCCTCGGAGGCGCGGACGCCGAGCACCATCCACTCGTCGCGCACCGCGGGGCCTGCGCGCACCACCTCGGCGGAGATCGGGTAGCCGAGGTGCGCCCTGACGCCCGCGGCGAGCGGCCCCGGCAGCTCCGCGAGCCCGCGGTGCGCGGTGGCGAGCAGGTGCAGCCGGGCGTACTCGCGCAGCACCAGCCGGGGCCAGTCGGAGCGCCCGGCGGCGACGGCCGGAAGCCTGCGCAGCGCGGAGGCCACCGCGGGCGCCTGCGCGTCCACCATGCGGGCCGCGATGGCCTCGAAGCCGCGCACCCGGTCGGCCCTGGCCAACCCGGTGCGCACCTGGTCGGCGAGCCAGACCTCCAGCTCGGCGAGGCCGCCTGCCACCCGGGCGCGGCGCTGCTCGGTGCCCTCCGGATCGGCGGGCTTCGCGGGCGCGGCCGTTGCCCGCGCGGCGCGGGCGGCCAGCCACTCCGTCGCGAAGGTCGGCAGCTCACCGCCCTCCGGCACCTCCCCGGAGGACCAGGCCAGCAGCAGTGCCAGCGCGTGCTTGCAGGGGAACTTGCGGCTGGGGCAGGAGCAGCGGAAGGCCGGACCGGCCAGATCCACGACCACCCGGTACGGCGTGCGCCCGCTGCCCGCGCAGACACCCGCGAGCGCGGTGTCGTGCGCGACGGTCTCGGCCAGCTTGCGGCCGAGCTTCCGCGCGGCGGCGAGCGAGCTCTGGTCCGGCGCCGCCGCGGCGACCTGCTCCTCGCTCCAGGGCCTCGTGCCCACGCGGCTGCCTCCCGTGCTCGTGCTCATCGCCTATCCCCCCGATCCGGCCGATCGGCGGGTGCCGATCGCGTCGTCGGAAGCAGTTCTATACCAGCGCACCGACAGGCAGCGGGGGTCAGTACGCGCGGCCGAAAACCACCCGTTTGCCGTACGCCGACGGCGCTCCGCAGTGCACGCAGGCGCCGCTCGCGGGCTCGCCCTCGAGCGGGATGCAGCGCGGGGTGGCGGCGGTCCGCGCCTTGATCTCGTCCTCGCACGCGGCCGCGCCGCAGTGCAGCGCGAGCGCCCAGCCGGTGCCGACCGCGGCGGCGAAATCGCCCCAGGCGTCCACCACAGCGGTGTGCTCGTCCCGGAAGGCGGTGGCCCTGGCCAGCAGGAAGTCCTGGAACTCGTCGAGCACGCCGGGCAACACCGTGGGCATGGCATCGATCGGCACCGCGCGCTTGCCCTTGTCGCCGAGCCGCTCGACCAGCATGGCGGTGCCCGACTCCAGGTCGCGCGGGCCCAGCTCCAGCCGGAGCGGGACGCCGCGCAGCTCCCACTCGTTGTATTTGAAGCCGGGGCTGAGCTGCGGCCGCGCATCCACGTGGGTGCGGATTCCCGCTGCCCGCAGCCGGCAGGCCAGCTCGTCGGCGGCCTGCTCGACCGCGGCATTGCCGCCGCGCGTGATCGGCACGACGACCACCTGGTACGGCGCCAGCCGTGGCGGCAGCACCAGCCCCCTGTCGTCGCCGTGGGTCATCACGATGCCGCCGATCATCCGGGTGCTCATGCCCCACGAGGTGGTGTGGCACAGCTCTTCCCGACCCGCCTCGCCGGTGTAGCGGATGCCGAAGGCGGCGGCGAAGTTGGTGCCCATGTAGTGCGAGGTGCCCGCCTGCAGCGCGCGGCCGTCGCGCATCATGCCCTCGATGGTGTAGGTGGCGACCGCGCCCGCGAAGCGCTCGCCCGCGGTCTTCTCGCCCGCGATCACCGGCATGGCGGCCAGGTCGCGCGCGACCTCCTGATACAGCCCGAAGGCGAGCAGCGTCTCGCGCCTGGCGTCGGTCTCGTCGAGGTGCGCGGTGTGCCCCTCCTGCCACAGGAACTCGGTGGTGCGCAGGAACATCCGCGGCCGCATCTCCCAGCGCACCACGTTCGACCACTGGTTCAGCAGCAGCGGCAGATCGCGGTGCGAGGTGATCCACTTGGCCATCATCTCGCCGACGATCGTCTCCGAGGTCGGCCGGACCACCAGCCGCTCCTCCAACTCCTTGCCGCCCGCGTGCGTGACCACCGCCAGCTCCGGCGCGAAGCCGTCGACGTGCTCGGCCTCGCGGGCCAGGAAGCTCTCCGGGATGAACAGCGGGAAGTAGGCGTTCTCGTGGCCGGTGTCCTTGATCCGCCGGTCCAGCTCCTCCTGGAGCCGTTCCCAGAGGCGGTAGCCGTACGGTCGGATGACCATGGTGCCCCGCGCCGGGCCGCGGTCGACGAGCGCGGCCTTGACGACCACCTCGTTGTACCAGGCCGCGAAGTCCGCACTCGGTGCGGTCACACCACGCTCATCTCGTGCCATGGGCGCCCAGACTAGCGCGCCCGCGCGGTGCCGCGCGGGCAGGCCATCGCCCGGCTACCGGAAGCGGCTGCGCACGAGCGCGTTTCGCCACGCTCGGTGATCTTGCTTCCGGGCGGCGGCTCTGGCATTCTGACCTGTTCGGCTGTGCCGGACCGCCCGGTATCTGTCGCCCGGGCGCGGACACATCGAGCTGCCCGCCGGGGCCGGCGAGGGGTGGACATCGAGCGCGGTCGCGTCGTTCGATGGCCAATTCCGGCTTCGCGCGGGCAGGTTCGTCCCAGCGCATCGCCGCTCCCGACATCGGGTAGCGTTCGGCACGATTCCGGTCGTGTGGGAGGGGGCGGGATGCGTACCGAGACGGACGACGCCACGGGGTCGCTCGCGCGCCTGCTGGAGGACGGGCCCGCCGCCGACCCCGAGGTCGTCGCCGTCGTCCGGGCCGTGCTCGACGACATCGAACGGCCCGCAGCCGCCGGGATACCCGCGCACGATGGAATCTACCTGCGCGGCATCGCCGTTCGCGGCTTCCGCGGTATCGGCCCGGAGAGCGTGCTCCGGCTCTCGCCGGGGCCGGGGCTGACGCTGGTGGTCGGGCGCAACGGCAGCGGCAAGTCGAGCTTCGCCGAGGCCGCCGAGCTCGCGCTGACCGGCGCCAACCGGCGCTGGGAGGGGCGCTCCGCGGCCTGGCGCGAGGGCTGGCGCAACCTGCACGCCCCCGGCGAGACCAGGATCGCGCTCGACCTGCTCACCGCGGGCAGCCCGGCCGAGATCACGGTCCGCGCCGCGTGGCCCGCCGAGGCCGAGCTCACCGCGCCGGAGTGGACCGAGCAGCGCGGCACCGCCGCACCGGCGCCGTTCGACGTCGAGACCTGGTCGGCGCTGCTCGCCCTGCACCGCCCCTTCCTCTCCTACAGCGAATTGGGCTCGCTCATCGACGGCCGACCCAGCGATCTCTTCGACGCGCTGCACCGGCTGCTCGGGCTGGACGAGCTGACCGCCGCGCAGGAGCGGATCCGCGCCCGCAGGCTGACTTTGGAACGAGCCGCCCGAGCGTCGAGGGCGCAGCGGATCGAGCTCGTCGCCGCGCTGGAGCGCACCGCCGACCGCAGGGCCGTCGAGCTGGCCGCGCTGCTGCGCACCGCCGACCCGGAGGTCGCGGCGGTGGAGGCCGCGCTGAGCGGCGCCGACGACACCGCCGACGTGGCCGGGCTGCGCGGGCTGGTCCGGCTGGCGGTGCCCGCGCCGGTGGTGGTGCGGGCGGCGGTGCAGCGGCTGGAGCGCGCAGGCGCCGCGGTCGCGCGGTACGCCACCGGGAACGCCGAGTCCGATCTGCGCACCCTGGAGCTGCTGCGCCGGGCGCGGACGCACGCCGGGGATGCGGACTGCGTCTGCCCGCTCTGCGGCGCGGGGCAGCTGGACGCGGCGTGGCGCGCCGCCACCGACATCACCATCGGCGAGCTGACGGCGCGGGTGGCCGGGCTGGACGAGGCCCGCGCCGAGCTGCGCCGGGCCGCCGCGGCGCTGCGCAGCCTGCCGCAGCCGGTGCCTGGCGAGCTGGTCGCGCCGGGCCGCCGCCCGGTGGACACCGCCGCGGTCGCCAGGGCGTGGAGCCGCTGGGCCGCGCTGCGCTTCGACGACGGCGCCGACGACGACCCGGCGCTGCCGGAGCGGGTGCGCGGCGCCTACGCCCGGCTGGTGGACGAGCTGGAGCACGTGCGCCGCGGCACCCGCACCGAGCTGGAGCGGCTGGACGAGGTGTGGGCGCCGCTGGTGCCCCGGCTCACCGCGTGGCTCACCGGCGCCAGGGTGGTCGAGGCGGGCGCGGCCGAGCTGCGCACGGTGAAGCGCGCCGAGGAGTGGCTCAAGGCGGCCGCCGGGATGCTGCGGGACGAGCGGATGGCGCCGCTGCAGGAGACGGCGCGCTGGGTCTGGCAGACGCTGCGGCAGCAGAGCAATGTCGAGCTGGGCGCGGTCCGGTTGCAGGGCAGCGCGGGGACCGCGCGCCGGGTGCTGCTCGACGTCACCGTCGACGAGGTGGACGGCGCCGCGCTCGGGGTCATGAGCCAGGGCGAGCTGCACGCGCTGGGGCTCTCGCTCTTCCTGCCGCGCGCCACCGCCGAGCGCAGCCCGTTCCGCTTCGTGCTGATCGACGACCCGGTGCAGGCCATGGACCCGGCCAAGGTGGACGGGCTGGCCACGGTGCTCGCCGCGGTCGCGCGGACCAGGCAGGTCGTCGTCTTCACGCACGACGAACGGCTGGCCGAGGCGGTGCGCCGGATGCAGTTGGACGCCAGGGTGCTCGAGGTGCAGCGCCGGGAGCGCTCGGTGGTCGAGGTGCGCACGGTGAGCGACCCGGTGCGCCGCTACCTCGCCGACGCGCGCTCGCTCATGCACACCAGGCAGCTGCCGCCCGCTATCGCCACCGAGCTGGTGGCGACCTGCTGCCGCTCCGCGCTGGAGGCGGCCGGGCTGGCCAGGGCGCGGCGCTCGCTGCTCGCGGCCGGGATGACGCACGACGAGGTGGAGCGCCGAGTCGCCGCGGCCCAGACCACGCGGGCCATGGTCGCGCTCGCCGTCATGGGCGTCGACGGCAAGGTCGACGACCTGAACGCGCACCTGGCCGCCACCGAGGGCGGCTGGGCGGTCGAGGTGCTGCGCGACGCCACCGCGGGCGCGCACGTCCCGATCGACCGCGGCATGCGGGCGCTGATCGCCGACACCGAGCGGCTCGTCGCCCGGCTCGCCGCCGACCTGGACGGCAGCGTGGACCGCCCGCCCGGCCGCCGGGCGGCGAATGGCGCCGCGGAGCAGCGCGCGCAGCGGGGCCGCGGGCGCGTCGATGGCGTGCGGTACGCGCAGGCCGAGCCGGGCGTGCTGCCGCGGCAGGACCGGCGCGGGGGCGGGCAGCAGGACGGCGGCAGTGCCGGTCAGCCGGGCGGCGGTAGCACGGAGCAGCCGGGCGGGCGCGGCACCGGATCGGGCCGGGACGCTGCCGGTGGCGCGGGCCGTCTGGCTGCCGAACCGCGCGGGCGCGGCGATGCGGCCACCCCGCGGCGCAGGCCGAGCCCGCCGCGGACGCGATGACCGGCGACCGCCGCGGCAGGCAGCGTCCGCGGAACCGGGAGCGGCGCAGCGCGCGGCCATCGATCGCGGAGCGCTTCGACGCCGCCGACCACCTGCTGGCGGGCACCGTGACCGACGCGGGCGGTGTCTGGTCCCGCGCCACCTCGTGGATCCTGCGGCTCGCCGTCGAGCAGGCGGTGGACGAGCTGTGGGCGCGCCGCGAGCCCGCGCTCGCCCGCTGCCCGATGCGCGCCCAGCTGCTCGCGCTGCGGCTGCACGCCGGCCCGGAGCTGGCCGCCGAGATCGCCGCCGTCTGGACCGCGCTCTCCCGCGCCGCGCACCACCACGACTACGAGCTCGCCCCCTCCGTCACCGAGCTGCGCCGCTGGCGCGAGCAGGCCGAGGAGTTCGCCGCCGCCCTCGCGGCCATCGGCCGAACCCCGGCCGTGCGACCATGACCGGCATGGCGGTGCGATGCCCGTGCGGGCGCGGCGATGCGTACGACGAGTGCTGCGGCCCGGTGCTGGCCGGTACGCGGAAGGCCGCGACCGCGGAGGCGCTCATGCGCTCCCGCTACACCGCCTTCGCCGTCGGCGACAGCGCCTACCTGCTGCGCTCCTGGCACCCGCGCACCAGGCCGGGCGTGCTCGACCTCGACCCGGAGACCCGCTGGCGCTTCCTGGAGATCGTCCGCACCGAGCGCGGCGGCCCGTTCGACGCCGACGGCGTCGTCGAGTTCGCCGCGCACCACCGCGACCGGGACGGCAGCCACGTGCTGCGCGAGGTCAGCCGGTTCGAGCGGGTGGACGGCGCCTGGCACTACCTGGACGGCGTGATCGGGTAGCGTCGGCCCGCATGGCGCGCGTGGCGATCGAGTACTGCACCCAGTGCCGCTGGCTGCTGCGCGCGGCCTGGATGGCGCAGGAGCTGCTGAACACCTTCGGCACCGACCTGGACGAGGTCGCGCTGGTGCCAGGCACCGGCGGGGTCTTCCGCATCACGGTGGACGCCGAGCAGATCTGGGAGCGCAGGGCCGACGGCGGCTTCCCGGATATCGCGCAGCTCAAGCAGCGGGTGCGCGACCGGGTCGCGCCGGGCCGTGATCTCGGCCACCTGGACCGCGACCGGAGCTCCTGACCCCGGCCGCCGGGCTCACCGGCAGCAACCGCCGCCGCAGCACCCGCCGCCGCCGCTCGGCGCGGCGGGCATCGGCGCGGGCGCGGACTGCGCGCCGACGGTCCCGAAGGTGGTGAGCAGCTTGACCGTATCCGCGTGCCCGGCCGGGCAGTCGGCCGGATCGCCGGAGCGCGCCATCGGGCGCGAGACCTCGAAGGTGTCACCACAGCTGCGGCAGCGGAACTGGTAACTCGGCATAGCGCAAGGGTAACGGGTGGCGCGAGTAACCGTTTGGAACTGCCGCCCGGACGTACCCTCGATAAGACGATCATGCGTTCTCGGTGGTCGGCGCGCAGGTCAGGAGGTACGGAGCATGACAATTGAGTTCGAGACCGGCCGGGTGAACCCGGCTGCCGGTGAATTCGAGGCCACTCCGGGGACCCCGCCCGCCGAGCCCGTCGCGCGCACCCGCTCCGGCCTGGTGCGCGGCACCACCGCGGGCTCGGTCGCGGTCTGGCGCGGCATTCCGTACGGCGCGCCGGTGACCGGCCCTGACCGCTTCCGCGCGCCGCGCCCCCCGGAGCCGTGGTCGGGGGAGCGGCCGTGCACCGCCGTCGGCGACGTGGCACCGCAGACCATGGGCACCATGGTCCCGGTCGCGGGCGGGCTGCGGATGGGCGAGGACTGCCTGTGGCTCAATGTCTTCGCGCCCGGCTTCCCGCGCCGGGACGCGGCGCCGCGCCCGGTCATGGTCTGGCTGCACGGCGGCGCGTACTGCCTCGGCACCGCCGCGCAGGAGATCTACGACGGCCGCAGGCTGGCCGAGACCGGCGACGTCGTGGTGGTCACGGTGAACTTCCGGGTCGGGGTGCTCGGCTTCCTCGACCTCTCCGCGCTCGGGGACGGCTTCGTGCCGAACCTCGGGCTGCACGACCAGATCGCCGCGCTGGAGTGGGTCCGGGAGAACATCGCCGAGTTCGGCGGCGACCCGGGCAACGTGACGCTGTTCGGGGAGTCCTCCGGCGGCGGCTGCGTGACCGCGCTGCTCACCGCGCCGCGCGCCGACGGCCTGTTCCACAAGGCCATCGCGCAGAGTCCGCCCGCGACAACGGTCTTCGGGCAGGAGCGCGCGGCGAAGGTGGCGCACCGCTTCCTGGAGCTGCTCGAGCTGCCCGCTCAGCGCGCCGCCGAGCTGAGCGAGCTGCCGATCCAGCAGCTCGCGAAGGTGGCGGGCACGCTCTTCGACGAGGTGCCGGTGGCCGAGCCGGGCAGGCTGGCCGCCGCGCCGGTGGTGGACGGCGAGCTGCTGCCCGGCTACCCGGTGGAGCGCTTCGCGAGCGGGGACTCGCTGCGGGTGCCGCTGGTGATCGGCAGCAACCGGGACGAGGCGTCGCTGTTCCGGCTCTTCCGCTCGCCGATCATGCCGGTCACGCCAGACGCGGTGAACGCCATGCTGCGCGACATCGCGGCCGGCCACCCCGACCTCGGCGCCGAGCGGCTGGCCGAGATCACCGCCGCCTACCCGGACATCGCGACCGCGCGCGGCGCGCTCGCCATCTCCACCGACGCCGCCTTCCGGATGCCGGCGCGCTGGGTGGCGGACGGCCACGCGCAGCACTCACCGACCTTCGTCTACCGCTTCGACCACGCCACCCCGATGCTCCGCGCGGCCAGGGTGGGCGCGGGCCACGCCACCGAGCTGCCGTACGTCTTCGGCAATTTCGGCACCTTCGACCACGACCCCACCTTCTGGCTCGGCGGCAGGCGGGCGGCGCTCGCGGTCTCCGGCCGGATGATGCGGCGCTGGGTGGCCTTCGCCGAGCACGGCGTGCCCGCCGCGCTGGACGGCTCCAAGCACTGGCCGCCCTACCGGCCGGAGACCAGGCCGACGCTGCTGATCGACGCCATCGACCGGATGGTCGACGACCCGGACGGCCACCTGCACACCGCGTGGGGGCCGCAGGCCGTCGGCTTCAGCTGACCGGCTGCGGCACCGCGCGCGGCGCGCGCCTGCCCAGCCGCACCGGCAGCTCCCGGTACCCGTGCAGGGTGAACAGCTGCCGGTGCTGCAGCGCGCCGTCCAGCGCCAGGTCGGGGAAGCGCTCGAAGAGCGAGCGCAGCGCGAAGACGCCCTCCATCCTGGCCAGGCTCGCGCCGAGGCAGACGTGGATGCCGTTGCTGAAGGTCAGGTGCTCGCGGGCGTTCTCCCGGCCGACGTCGAAGCGGTCCGGGTCGGCGAAGACCGCGGGGTCGCGGTTGGCGCCTGCCAGCGAGACCACCACGGTGGCGCCCGCGCGCAGCTGCACGCCGCCGACCTCGACGTCCTCCAGCGCGGTGCGCGCGGTGGTCTGCACCGGCGGGTCGATGCGCAGGATCTCCTCGATCGCGTTCGGCCACAGCTCCGGCTCGGCGCGCAGCCTGGCCAGCTGGTCCGGGTGGGTCGCGAGCTGCACGACGCCGTTGCCGATCAGGTTCACCGTGGTCTCGAAGCCCGCGCCCATGAGCAGGCTCGCGGTGGCGGCGAGCGCGTAGTCGTCCAGGTCGCCGGTGCGCACCAGGGTGCTGAGGATGTCATCGCCGGGGTTCGCGCGCAGCGTGTCGATGTGCGTGCCCAGGTAGCCGTCCATGACGGTCATGGCGCGCAGCGCCGTGCGGTAGTCCTGCCAGGAGATGCCGATGTCGAGCAGCGGGGTCATCCGGTCGCCCCACTCCAGGAAGCGGTCCTGGTCGGCGTCGGGGAAGCCGAGCATCTCGGAGATGATGGCGATCGGCACCCGGGAGGCGAAGCTCTCGATCAGGTCGGTGCGGCCGTCGTCGGGCAGCGAGTCGAGCAGCTCGACGGTGACCGACTCGACCCGGTCACCCAGCTTGCGCACCGCGCGCGGGGTGAACGCCGAGGCCACCGGCTTGCGCATGCGGGTGTGCTCCGGCGGGTCGATCACCAGCATGGAGGGCGGCTCCACCGGGTTGGCGGGGACGTGCGCCGCGTCGGTGATCCAGCGCAGCCCGCGCGGCGTGGCGACGCCCGCGGGATCGCGCACGCCGAACCGGCTGTCGCGCAGGATGCTGCGCACGACGTCGTGGTCGAAGCTCGCCCAGGCGATCCGGGTGCGCTGCAGCGGGCCGTCCTCGCGCAGCTGCTCGATCAGCGGGTACGGATCGCTGACCCCGGCGGGGCCGCCGATCAGCTCGGCGAAGCGGTCGCCCCGCTTCGCGGCGGCGCGCACCGCGTAGCGCGGCAGGCCGTGCTCGGACAGCCACCGGAACCAGTACTGGGGCTTCATGGTGCGACCTCGCAATCACCTCGACGTGGTGTTCCCACCGTACGAGAAGCGCGCGGCGCGCGGAACGTGCCTGAGGCGGACCCCGCCCTCCTACCGGGGGCGGAGACGCCGGTCAGCGGCGCGCGGTGACCCGCTCGGCCTCGACCCGCCGCTCCAGCTGCGCCGGGTCCGGGTTGACCACCTGCACCAGCGAGGCCCCCGCGGCCAACACCGCGACGAAACCGTCGATGAGCTCGTCGGCGGTTTCCCACGGCGTGCTGGAGAGCACCCGGTCGCCGGGCTCGAAGCCCTGCTTGCGCGCCGAGCCGCGGGCCTGGGCCAGCACCTCGGCCACGGTCAACCCCTCCAGCGCGGTGCCGAGTCCGCCGGGCAGGAACTGGTCGCCGTGCACTCGCACCGAGGTGGCGAAATCGGTGACCCCGACGGGCAGGTCGCGCACCGGCGCGCCGAGCGCGTCCAGCGAGAGCGCGGCCACCTCGGGGACGCCGTCCGCCTCGTCGATCCGCTCCGCGGTCACCAGTGCCAGGTCGGCGTCGGAATCCGGGTGCAGCACCACCTCGACCCCGGCCCACCAGCAACCGAGCAGCACCGGCGCGGTCTGCCAGTGCGCGGGCAGCAGCACCGCGACCCGCGCGCCCGGCGCCAGGCCGAACTCGTCGCGAATCAGGTTGGCGGTCTTGGCCGCCCAGTTGGCCAGCGTCAGCCCGGAGAGCTCGATCCTGGCGCCGGTGGCGTCGTCGTACCAGGTGACCCGCGGCGCGGCGGGCTCGCGGGCCAGCACCGGGTCGAGCAGGGCTTCGGTGAGGGTCAGGGCGTCTCGCATCAGTTCACGCATTTCGGTCCGGTGTTCCCTGCGGCGATCGGAGGGGCGGGGGGGACGGGCGTCGCGGTGGCGGCCGCCGTCTCCGAGAAGTCGAACACCTCGGCCGCCGACGAGCCCGGACCAGAATAGTCGCTCGCCAGCACCACGCCGATGGCACCGGGCAGCACCGCCGTGTCGGCGCGCACCGGGAGGCCGCCCAGCGCCTCGGCCACCGCGATGGCCCTCGGGTCGTTCTCGTCCGCGGCGACCACCCGGCTGGCGAGCGCCGTCTCCCCGGTCCAGTTGCCGATCTCGCCGGGGCGGAATCCCTTGCCGGTCAGCGCCTCCGAGACCTGCCCCGCCAACCCGGCGACGCCGGAGGAGTTGAAGACGTCGACGGTGACCGAGGCCGGGACCACCGCGGGCTCGCTCGACCCCGCCTCGCCGACGAGCGAGGCGACGTACTTCTTCACCGTCTTCGGGTCGACCTTGACCACCGCCTCGCCGTACGCGGTCATGCCGTTCAGGTCGGCCACCGGGATGGTCTCGAACCGCACCTCGCCCGCCGAGAGGTCGCGCAGCTGGCGCAGGAAGGCGAGCACGTCCCAGTCCTCGTCCAGCACGACGGTGCGGCCGACGGCATCGCTGAGCTGCTGCAGCCGCGCCGGGTTGCCGAGCGTGCCGGCGCTCAGCACCTGGCTCACCAGCTGCGCCATGAACACCTGCTGGCGCACGATCCGGTCCAGGTCGCCGCGCGGCAGGTCGTGCCGCTGCCGGACGAAGCTGAGCGCCTGCGGGCCGCTGAGCTTCTGCCTGCCCGCCGGGAAGTCGGCGCCGGACATCCACTCGTCCACCGGGTTGGTCAGGCACACGTCGACGCCGCCGACCGCGTCGGTGAGCAGCACGAAGCCGAGCAGGCTCACCTCGGCGTAGTGGTCGACGGTGATCCCGGTGAGGTTGGCGACCGAGGAGATCAGCGCCTTGCGCCCGGCCTGCGTCGAGCGCTGCTCGGCGTCGGTCTCCGAGGCGCCCTCCTCCAGCAGCTCCAGCCGCTCGGTCTCCTTGGTGGCGCCGTAGGCGGAGTTGATCTTGCCCTTGCCGAAGTCCGGGATGTCCACGTAGGAATCGCGCGGGATCGAGATCGCGGTGGCCGAGCTGCCGTCGTTCGGCACCCGGATCAGCACGATGGTGTCGGTGTTGGTGCCGACCTCGTCGCCCGCGTGCAGCATGGCGCGCTCGTCGTCGGAGAGCGGGTCGCCGTGCGCGTCGGTGCGGCTGTCCACCCCGACCAGCAGGATGTCCACCGCGCCGTCCCGGCCGCCGCCGAGCGAGAGGTCGTCGATCCGTTCGATGTCGGAGACCAGGGCGTCGACGCCGTGCCAGCCGTACCCGGTCACCGCGAAGGTCGCCACCGCGACCAGCGCCACCAGTACCCGGGCTGGGCCGAGGAGCGGGGAGCGCGGCTCGTCCCGCGGCAGGGCGACCGGGGCAGGCGCGGCCCTGCGTTTCCGCTCGGCCCGCGGCCGACGCTCCGCCTTCGCCCGCGGCCGACGCTCTGCTTTCGGGGGCCGCTCTGCCTTCGGGGGCCGCTCTGCCTTCGCAGGCCGCTCCGCTCGCGGTCGCCGCTCCGGCCATCCGCGCCGTGCGGCCCCGGCCTGCGGCTCGGCATCCGGCCGTCGTTCGCTGCCCGCGTGCCGCTCGGCATCCGGCCGCCGTTCGCTGCCCGCGTGCCGTTCGCCGCCTGCGTGCCACTCGGTGCCCGGCCGCCGCTCGGTGCCTGGCCGCCGCTCGCTGTCCGGCCGCCGCTCGGTGCCCGCACGCCGCTCGGTGCCCGACCGCGGCGCGCGCGACCGGGGGGTGCGCCGGTCGCGGCCCGGTTCCTGCTCGTCGTACCCGCGCTGCGGCACCTGTGCGTCCTCTCTGCGAAGCGAGCGCAGTGCTCGTGCACCGCCAGTCTTCCGTACGGCGGGCCGCACCCCGTGTCGCGGCCGCCTCCGCCCCGGTCGGGAGAGTTCAGGCTAACCAACGGCAACCCGGACGCCGCCGAACCGCGCCCGCCCGGCGTGCCAGACTGGCGGCCGTGACCGACGCGACGGAAGCAGCCGCCACCGCCCGCACCCCCCTGATCGTGACCGGGGCGAGCGGGCAGGTCGGCCGCGAGCTGCTCCGGCTCGCCCCGCACGCGCGCGGGTACAGCAGGCACGAGCTGGACATCCGGGATCCGGACGCGGTACTCGCCGCGCTGGAGCCGGGGGCCGTCGTGCTGAACTGTGCCGCCTACACCGCGGTGGACGCCGCCGAGACCGACGCCGAGGCCGCCTTCGCGGGCAACGGGACGGGACCGGAGGTGCTGGCCACGGCCTGTGCCCGGGTGGGGGCGAGGCTGGTTCATCTCTCGACCGACTACGTCTTCTCGGGTACCCGCCCCGCAGGCGGCGACACCGTGCCCTACGACACCACCGACCCCACCGACCCGGTCACCGTCTACGGCCGCTCCAAGCTGGCCGGCGAGCGGGCCGTGCTGGCGAGCGCCGCCCGCGCGCACGTGGTCCGCACCGCCTGGGTGTACTCCGGCGACGGCGCCGACTTCGTGAGCACCATGCTCCGGCTGGAGCGCGACCGCGACACCGTCGACGTCGTCGCCGACCAGGTCGGCAGCCCGACCTTCGCCGCCGACCTGGCCGCCGGGCTGCTCGAGCTGGCCGGGCGCCCCGCGGCGCCGCGGCTGCTGCACGCCACCAATGCCGGGCAGGCCAGCTGGTACGAGCTGGCCCGCGCGGTCTTCGCGGGCGTCGGCGCCGACCCGGAGCGGGTGCGCCCGGTGGACACCGCGGCCTTCCCCAGACCGGCTCGGCGCCCGGCGTATTCGGTGCTCTCCAACCGGTCGTGGGCCGCGGCCCGGCTCACCCCGCTGCGGGAATGGCCGGTCGCGCTGCGCGCCGCGCTCGCCAGGGCCGGGGCGGGCGCGCCCGCGGGCGCGGGCGACTAGGCTGGGCCGCCGTGAGCGCAACCGAATCCGCTGCCCCCGGTGGGCTCGTGGTCGTCACGGTGACCTATTCACCGGGCGAGCACCTCGAGCACTTCGTCACCACCCTCGCCACCGCGACCGAGGAGAAGCCACAGGTCATCCTGGCCGACAACGGCTCCACCGACGGCGTCCCCGAGCTCGTCTCCGAGGCCAACGCACACGTGCGGCTGCTCCGCACCGGCGGCAACATCGGCTACGGCGCCGCCATCAACATGGCGGTCGCGCAGATCGACCCCGCGGTCGAGTTCGTGGTGATCGCCAACCCGGACATCCGCTGGGGCACCGGCGCCATCGACGAACTGCTCGCCGCCGCACAGCGCTGGCCGCGCGCGGGCGCGCTCGGCCCGATGGTGCGCGAGCCGGACGGCAGCGTCTACCCCTCCGCGCGCCGGGTGCCAGGGCTCGCCGACGGCGCGGGCCACGCCATCCTCGGCGCCGTCTGGAAGGGCAACCCGTGGACCCGCCGGTACCGCAGGGAGAACGAGGAGATCTCCGAGCGCACCGTCGGCTGGCTCTCCGGCTCCTGCCTGCTGGTCCGGCGCTCCGCCTTCGACAGCATCTCCGGCTTCGACTCCCGCTACTTCATGTACATGGAGGACGTCGACTTCGGCGACCGCATGGGCCGGGCGGGCTGGCACAACGTCTTCGTGCCGTCCGCCGAGGTCACGCATGCCAAGGGCCACGCCGCGGGCAAGCACCCCGAGCTGATGCTGCCCGCGCACCACGCCAGCGCCTACCGCTTCCAGGCCGACCGGCATCCGCACTGGTGGCAGCTGCCGTTGCGGCTCGCCCTGCGCGCCGGACTTGCGGTCCGCTCCCGGATTGCGGTTCGATCTGCGCTGCGCGCGCAAGGCCGCGAGCGCTAGGAACTCTCGAAGGGGAGCTGATGGCGAGCAACGAAGGTACCGACGCGGTCATCCTGGTCGGCGGGAAGGGCACCCGGCTGCGGCCGCTGACGCTCTCCGCGCCGAAGCCGATGCTGCCGACGGCCGGGCTGCCCTTCCTGACGCACCTGCTGGCCCGGATCAAGGCGGCGGGCATCACGCACGTGGTGCTCGGCACCTCCTTCAAGGCCGAGGTCTTCTCCGACCACTTCGGGGACGGCTCCGAGCTGGGGCTGGAGATCGAGTACGTCTACGAGAGCGAGCCGCTCGGCACCGGCGGCGGCATCAGGAACGTGCTGCCCAAGCTGCGCGCCGACACCGTCGTGGTGTTCAACGGCGACGTGCTCGGCGGCACCGACCTGCGCGACGTGCTGGAGACGCACCACTCCACGAACGCCGACGTCACGCTGCACCTGGTCCGGGTGAGCGACCCGCGCGCCTTCGGCTGCGTGCCCACCGACGCCGACGGCCGGGTCCAGGCGTTCCTGGAGAAGACCCAGGATCCACCGACCGACCAGATCAACGCCGGGTGCTACGTCTTCCGCCGGGAGTACATCGAGAAGATCCCGGACGGGCGGCCGGTCTCGGTGGAGCGCGAGGTGTTCCCCGCGCTGCTCGCCGAGGGGGCCCGGGTGCAGGGCCACGTCGACTCGTCGTACTGGCGGGACATGGGCACCCCGGAGGATTTCGTGCGCGGCTCCGCCGACCTGGTGCGCGGGATCGCGCCCTCGCCCGCGCTGCCAGGGCAGCGCGGGGAGTCGCTGGTGCACCCCGGCGCCGGGGTGGCGCCCGGCGCGCTGCTCATCGGCGGCTCTGTGGTCGGCCGCGGCGCCGAGATCGGCGCGGGCGCCCGGCTGGACGGCGCGATCGTCTTCGACGGCGCCGTCGTCGAGGCCGGGGCGACCGTCGAGCGCACCATCATCGGCTTCGGCGCCAGGATCGGCCCGCGCGCCCTGGTCCGCGACGGCGTCATCGGCGACGGGGCGCATGTGGGGGCTCGCTGCGAGCTGCTCCGCGGGGCTCGGGTGTGGCCGGGCGTCGTGATTCCGGACGGCGGCATCCGGTTTTCGACGGACGTCTAGGGCTGTGTCTTTTGGCCCGGCTTCGCCGGGCGGTTCGCGGCCCTTCGGGGGTCTCGCCGTTCAGCGCTCGAGACTCGCGCCTGCGGCGCATGCGCATCGAGCGCGGAACGAAGAGAAGGGCCGCGAACCGGGCGCGGAAGACACCC
>NZ_JBHVAK010000064.1:0-36364 GCF_042667085.1 Nocardia sp. NPDC057353 | reverse complement strand
TAGCTCTGGCCGGGCTGCGCGGTGTCCGCGACCACCCGGGACGGGGTTAGCCGGGGGGTGGGGCTCGCCCGCCCCGCCCCCCCCCCGCCCCGCGCACGCCCCCCCCGGCGCCCCGGGGGGGCCTTCCTCGTTGCCGGGTCAGCTGTTCTCGCAGCCGATTCCATTGCCGTCGCGGTCCAGGTCGTACTCGTCCGGGCCGATGACCTCGACCCGGCCGGTGTACGCGGGGCCGTTGCCGCTTCCGCCCGCGCAGTCCACGTCCGAGGTGATCGGGACGCAGGGGCGGTAGGAGGCGTGGCAGCCGGACTGCGGCGCGGCCGAGGCCGGGGCCGCAGCGGCGATGAAGGCGGAGCCGGCGGCGCAGGCGACGCCGAGCAGGAGTGCGTTTCGCATTGGGTCCCTTCGTGATTCGAGCCCCGAAAAAGTACCAGCACACACCGGGCGAACGGGGCTCTTCGGCGCCGATTAGGGGCAGGAACCGACCAGGTCGCTGTCGCCCGCGGTGGCGGTGAGCGCCTCGGCCTCGGTCACCAGCCACTGCCCGCAGACGCAGCGCCAGTACCGCACGGTGCCGTGCGCGGAGAGCAGGGTCGGGGTGGGCCAGGAGCAGGCGGTGCAGGTGACGGTCATGGCACCAGCCTGATGTAATGGTTCTATGCATTTCAACCCTTACGGCGGCACGGCCGCGGAACTCGCGGTGCTGCTGGTGAACGCCGCCCCGGACGCCGATCCGGAGGCGCTGCTCACCGCGGCCGGCTACCTCCCGGTCGGCCCGGTGAGCGCGGCGCAGGCGGCCGAACTCCGGCGCTGGGCGGCGCGGCTGGAGCAGGTCTTCCGCGCACCCGGGGTGGAGTTGCTGAACGCCCTGCTGGCCGAGACCACCAGCAGGCCCTACATCTCCACGCACGACGGCCGCGCGCCGCACCTGCACTACGCCGCCGAGCGGGCCCCGATCGACGAGCGGGTCAAGGCGTACACCGCGGCCGGGCTGGCCGAGCTCTTCTGCGCGGCGCCGGAGCGGATCGGCGGCTGCGCGCGGGCGGGCTGCGACCTCGTCTTCGTCGACACCTCGCGCAACGGCCGCAGGCGGTTCTGCTCGGACCGCTGCGCGAACCGGGTCAACGTGGCGAATCACCGGGCCAGGTCGGCCCGTCCGGCTACCTCGCCGCACACCCGCGATCGGCGCCGATTGGAATCCGATCGCGCTGGGTAACTCTGGTCGAGGTCGCCCGGCCCGCTCGCCCCGGTTCCTCGGGCAGCCGCTCGGCGATCGACCGGGAAACGTCGAGGGAAGGAACCGATACCGATGACCGAGAGCCACCGGCCCGCACCCGCGGACCCGCGCCACGACGTGCTCGTGACCGGAAGCCTGCTGGTGGCCGGGGAACCGGTCTCGGTGACGGTGGGCAGACCGGCGCCGATCCCGCCGGTGCGCGGCACCGGGTACTGGTGCAGGCTCGCGGTCGACCGGGCCGAGGCGGCGCCCGCCCACTCCATCGTGGTCGGCCGGGACTCGGCGGGCGCGCTGGCCTCGGCGCTCACCCTGATCGAGACCCGGTTCGGGGTGAGCCGCGCGGAGTTCCTCGCGGGCGCCACCATCGGCGCCGCGCGCTGATCCGCCCCAGGATTGGTGGCATGCCCGCCGCCCGCCCGCCGACCTAGAGTTGCCGCCACCGGTGAATCCCGCCGGTGCGGGGCGAGCGCGGGAGGTCGGCATGGGGTCGTGGCCGGTAACCGTGCTGCTCCCGGTCGTGCTCGCGCTGATCATGTTCGGGCTCGGGCTCTCGCTGCGGGTCGCCGACTTCACCCGGGTGGCCCGGTATCCGCGGGCGGTGCTCGTCGCGCTCGGCTGCCAGCTGGTGCTGCTGCCCGGCATCGCCTTCTGGCTGGTGGCGGCGCTCGGGCTCGCGCCTGCCGCTGCGGTCGGGGTGCTGCTGCTGATGGCCGCGCCGGGCGGGGCGACGGCCAACCTGCTCAGCCACCTGTTCCGCGGCGACGTCGCGCTGAACGTGACGCTCACCGCGATCAACTCGCTGCTCGCGGCGCTGACCCTGCCGCTGGTCACCAACCTCGCGCTCACCTACTTCGCGCCCGCGGGGCACGAGCGGCTCGGGCTGCAGTCCGGCAAGCTGCTGCAGGTCTTCGCGCTGGTGCTGGTGCCGGTGCTGGCCGGGATGCTCACCGCGGCGGTGTGGCCGGCGCTGAGCGGCAGGCTGGACCGGCCGGTGCGGGTGCTCGCGGTCGGCTTCCTGACGGTGGCGACGGTGGCCGCGCTGATCGTCGAGCGCCGCAATATCGGCGGCTACCTGGCCGAGGTCGGGGTGCTGATGCCCGCGCTCTGCGCGCTCGCGCTCGGCATCGGCTACCTGGTGCCGCGGGCGGCCGGGCTGGCGCCGCCGCAGGCGCTGGCCTGCGCGATGGAGATCGGGATCCACAACAGCGCGCTGGCCATGACCATCGCGGTGCGGGTCTTCGGCGACATCGCGATGGCGGTCCCGGCCGGGGTGTACAGCGTCGTCTCGGTGCCGCTCGCGCTGCTCGCCGGGTGGCTCTGCACGGCGGGCAGGCGCCGGGCGGCGCGCGGCGCGGAGCCGCGATTCCGCGCACAATTGATTGCTCGCAATCGACCGGCTCGCTAGTTTCGAGGCAGGAGGTGGTGCGGAGTGTCGCGAGCGGATGCGCTGGCACTGGATCAGCAGTTGTGCTTCGCGCTGTACTCGGCGTCCAGGGCGGTCACCCGGCTGTACCGGCCGCTGCTCGACGAACTCGGGCTGACCTACCCGCAGTACCTGGTGATGCTGGTGCTCTGGGAGCGCGGCACGGTCACCGTCAAGGAGCTGGGCAAGGCGCTGGATCTGGACTCGGGAACGCTGTCGCCGCTGCTCAAGCGGCTGGAGGCGAACGGGGTCGTGGCGCGGGTGCGCTCCGCGGCGGACGAGCGGTCGGTGCTGGTCGCGCCGACCGAGGCGGGTGCCGCGCTGCGCGAGCGGGCGGCCACGGTGCCGGAGCGGATCGCCTGCGCGAGCGGGATGGACCCGCGCGACCTGATCGGCTTCCGGGATCAGCTCAAGGAGATGACCCGGATCGTCGCCAGGACGACGCTGGACCTGGAGGCAGGTGCGTGACCCGCTCGGCATGATTGCGAAGCGGGGCCTCGCGGCCTAGGAGGCGGCGGATTTCTTCGTCGTCCGCAACCGCTCGGCGAGCGCCGGGATCCGCGCCAGCATGTCGACGGCGAAATCGGCGAGCAGATCGATCAGCCCGTCCCGGTCCACCTCGAGCTGCCCGTCCAGCCAGACCAGCACCAGCTCGGCCGCGCCGCCGGTGATCAGCTGCGAGGTGACGGCGACCGCGGCGTCCTGCCCCTCCGGCAGGTCCAGCACCACCCTGGTCTGCTCGATGATCACCTCGGCCACCCGGCGCATCCCGTCGAAGCGGCTGCGCATCAGCGCCTCGCTCCCGTACGCCTGCGCGAAGACGATCTTGGCCCGCCGCGGGTCGTCGGTGAGCTCGGTGATCAGCGCGGCGACCCCGGCGCGGATCCTGGCCTCCGGGTCGGCGGAGGTCTCGGCGATGGCGCGGCGCGCCCGGTCCAGCCCGGCCTGCTGGATGCGGAGCAGCAGCTCGGCGGCGAGCGCGTCCAGGTCGGGGAAGGCCTCGTAGAAGAAGCGCGGCCCCACCTTGGCGTGCTCGCAGACCCCGCGCACGGTGAGCGCGGAGAGCCCCCTGGTGCCGATGATGGCGAGCGCCGCGTCGAGCAGCCGGTTGCGCCGGTCCTCGCGGCGCTCCTCCGAGGAGGCGCCCCGGTAGGTGCCGGTCGATGCGCGGGTCATCCCGCCAGCTTGGCACAGCACCAATTGGGAAACAATCGTTTACGGAAACGGGTGTTTCCTCTATCGTCATCGATGTTCGCAATGTCGCGAAGGGATGACCGGCCATGAGTCTTCTGCTTGCCCCGCCGACCGTCGACGGTCTCACGGAGAAGTACCGTCACGCGCGCGCCAGGGCCGCCTTCACATTCCAGCGGGCCGCGGTGCGGCTGGCCGACCGGATACCGAGCCGGGTGCGGCCGTTGGCCGAGCCGCCGCCGGGCAGCGGGCTGAAGCCGGTGCTCGGTGACTTCGGCCCGCCGGTGATCGGCTACACCTTCCACTCCATCGTCGACCCGCTCGGCTTCGGCCAGGACCGGTACGACCGCTTCGGCGACGTGCAGTGGGTCGGGGTGCTCGGCCGCAAGGTGGTCTTCGTCGGCAGCCCGGCCGCCTTCGAGGCGGTGCTGCTCGACCGGAACAAGGTGATGTCGGCCGAGCGCGGCTGGGAGTACCTGATCGGGCCGTTCTTCCGCGGCGGGCTCATGCTGCGCGACTTCGAGGACCACCTGCACCACCGCCGGATCATGCAGCAGGCCTTCACCCGGCCCCGGCTGGAGGGGTACCTCGCGCTCACCACGCCGCTGCTTGAGCGCTCGGTCGCGGCCTGGGAGCCGGGCCCGCAGTTCCCGGTCTACCCGGCGATCAAGAAGATGCTGCTGCAGCAGGCCACCGCGGTCTTCGCGGGCGCCGAGTTGGGCCCGATCGCGAACCGGCTGGAGCACGCCTTCGAGGACGCGGTGCACGGCGGCATGGCGATCATCAGGGCGAACGTGCCCGGCGGGGTCTGGGCGCGCGGGCTGCGCGGCAGGCGCACGCTCTCCGAGTACTTCCGCAGCGAACTGCCCGCCAAGCGCGCGGGGGACGGCGCCGACCTGTTCAGCGTGCTCACCAGGGCGCGCAGCACCGACGGCCACGCCTTCACCGACCAGGAGGTGGTGGAGCACATGATCTTCGTGATGATGGCGGCGCACGACACCAGCACCATCGCCTCCTCCATGCTCATCTACGAGCTGGGCAGGCACCCGGAATGGCAGGAGCGGGTGCGCGCGGAATCGCTGGCACTCGGCAAGGATTCGCTGGACTATGCCGACCTGGAGAAGTTGCCCTCGCTGGACCTCGCCTTCCGCGAAACGCTGCGGATGTGGGCTCCGGTCGGCCAGCAGGCCAGGGAGACCACCGAGGACACCGAGCTCTGCGGCCACTTCGTGCCGAAGGGGACGCTGGTGATGACCGGGCCGTTCGGGTTGATGCGCAATGCCGAGTTCTGGCACGACCCGGACACCTTCGACCCGGAGCGCTTCGTCGACGGCAGGCGCGAGGACAAGTCGCACCGCTTCGCCTGGCCGCCCTTCGGCGGCGGCGCGCACAAGTGCATCGGGCTCTACTTCGGCGGGATGACGGTCAAGGCGGTGCTGCACCGGATGCTGCTGAGCTACCGCTGGTCGGTGCCTGCCGGGTATGTGCCGCCGATGGTGCCGACCACCGGCCCGACCCCGGCGGACGGGCTGCCGATCCGGCTGGAGCGGCTGCCGTGACCAGGGTGCTCGCCGACACCGAGCGCTGCGAGGGCCACGGCATGTGCGAGGCGGTGGCGCCGGAGCTGTTCCGGGTCGGCGACGACGACGTGGTGGTCGTCGCGCCCGGCGAGCTCGCCGCCGCCGACCTGGAGAACGCGCGGTTGGCCGCGGACAGCTGCCCGATGGCGGCGCTGCGGTTGGTGTGAGCCGCCGTCCGGACCGGACCCGTTGCCGGGCTGCGCCGCGCCAGGGTCGGGGCTGCGGCGCTTCGCGCGAGGCCGGGTGCGGGCGCCCGCTCCGCTAGGGTCGGGGTGCCCGCTCGGTGATCGGCGGGCGGTTCGCACGCGAGGAGTTCGGATGAGCAAGACCGCCGTCGTCACCGGAGCGTCGTCGGGGATCGGCCGCGCCACCGCGGCCCTGTTCCTCGCGCAGGGCTACACGGTGATCGGCACCAGCCGCGACCCCGACGGCATCGCGGCCGGGAACCGGATCGACGGCGTCGAGTACCGGGCGCTCGACCTCGCCGACCCGGAGTCGGTCGAGGCCTTCGGCGCGGGCCTCGGTGCGGTGGACGTGCTGGTCAACAATGCGGGCGAGAGCCAGTCCGGGCCGCTGGAGGAGTTGCCCGCGGACGCGCTGGACCGGCTCTTCCGGATCAATGTGCTCGGCCCGATCCGGCTCACCCAGCTGGTGCTGCCAGGCATGCGCGAGCGCGGCAGCGGCCGGGTGATCATGGTCGGCTCGATGCTGGCCAGCTTCCCGCTGGCCTACCGCTCCTCGTACGTGGCGACCAAGGCGGCGCTCAAGGGCTTCGCGCACGCGGCCCGGCTGGAGGTCACCCCGTTCGGGGTGGCGATCAGCACGGTGGAGCCGGGCTCGATCGCCACCGGGATCGGCGAGCGCCGCACCGCCTACATCGCCGCCGACTCCGCGCACCTGGCCGACTACCGGACCATGATCGCCAAGCTGGACCACAACGAGCAGAACGGCATCCCGGCCGAGCAGGTGGCGGCGCTTATCCTGAAGGTCGCCCGCGCCCGGCGGCCGAAGCCGCTGTACGCCACCGGGAGCCGGGCGCCGCTGGTCTTCCTGCTGCGCAGGCTGCTGCCCGCGGCGGCGATCCACCGGATCACCGCGCGGGCGCACGGCCTGCGGCGCTGAGGCTCAGCGCTTGTAGCCGAGCCCGGCCACGATCAGCTGCTCCCAGACGGTGAGCTCGCGCTCGGCGGAGCCGATGTCGGCGCCGGTGCTGTCCGGCCGCCACTGCACGGCGGGCACGATGCCGGGCTCGGCGAGCTCCAGCCCCTCGAAGAAGGCCGCGATCTCGGCGTCGGTGCGCCACCGGCCGCGGCCGAAGCTCTCCTGCAGCTTGCCCTCGACGGCCTTGGTCTCGTCGTTGTCGCCGGAGCGGAAGTGCGAGATGAACAGCGCGCTGCCCGGCGCCACCTGGTCGCGCCAGTAGCGCACGATGCCGAGCGGGTTCTCCCGGTCCTCCAGGTGGTGCAGGATCGCGCTGAAGATCACCGCGACCGGCTGGTCGAAATCGATCAGCCGCTGCAGATCCGGGTGGTTGCGGATGCCCTCGGGGTCGACCGCGTCGGCCTGGATCACGACGGTGTTCGCGTCGGTGGCGAGGATTGCCCTGCCGTGCGCGAGCACGATCGGGTCGTTGTCCACGTAGACCACCTTCGAGCCCGCGGCGTGCCTGGCCGCGACCTGGTGCACGTTGTCCGAGGTGGGCAGCCCGCTGCCGAGGTCGATGAACTGCCTGATGCCGTCGGCGGCGAGCTCGCGGACCGCCCTGACCAGCACGTCCCTGTTGGTCTTGGCGATCGCGACCGAGCCGGGCAGCTGGTTGATGAAGTGGTCGCCGATGGCCTGGTCGACCGGGTAGTTGTCCTTCCCGCCGAGCACGTAGTCGTAGACGCGGGCGATGCTTGGCTTGCTCTGGTCGATCTCGACCGAGGGGGAATTGTCGGACACAGGGGGGAACCTCACGCTCGATGGACCGTATTCGCCCCTATCCTAGGGCGCGAACGGCCGCGGTGACCGCACGGTAGCTTGAAAGATACCGTGCGGTACCGTAATTGGGCTCAGCTTCGTCTCAGCGCAGCCTGCGGATGTCGCCGCGCACCCGGTAGAAGCCGCCGCGCCCGGACTCCGCGATGGCGTCGACCACGTAGCGCGCCCCCGGCTCCCGGATGTCCCTGGGGAACTGCACGTTCCAGCCGTCCCGGTAGCCGGGGGAGACCACCCGCACCCGCAGCCCGCCGCCCTGCTCCACGCACTCCACCACCACGCCGTCGCCCGCGTCGGCGATCACCTCGACGGTGGAGCTCGGCGCCACCGCGGAGATCTCCGGCGCCTTGATCGAGACGGTGCGCGGCAGCACACCCTCCTCCGCGCCGCGGATCGCGCTCTCGGTGACGTCGAGGCAGGCCAGCGCGCCGCTGGTGGTGACGAGGTAGAGCCGGTCCGCGTGGTACTGCATGGAGTACGCGGAGCCGCAGCCGGTGCCGAGCTTCCACAGCCGCTGCCCGCTCGCGTCGAAGCAGTAGACCGAGGAGTGGTTGTCGCCCGCGAAGACGTAGCGGCCGTCCGGCGAGGTGGCGCAGGAGAAGACGGCGGCGTCGCAGCGGTAGGTGATGGCGTCGGTGCCGTCCTTGCCGATCATCCGCACCTCGTTGGTGCTGGTGCCCGCGTACACCGCGCCGGATTCCTGCCAGCCGAACAGCACCGGGCCGGTCGGCACCTGCCAGAGCTGCTCGCCGCGCTCCAGGCCGTACTTCGTCACGCCGCGCGAATGCCCGTGGTAGACCCCGCCGTCGTCGATCCGCACCATCCACGCCGAATCGCCGCGGCTGCGGTGCGACCAGAGCGACTCCTCCTCGTGGTCGATGACGGTGATCCCGCCCTCCCGGTCGGAGACGCCGAGGATGCCGTCGTGGATGTCGAGCCAGTAGATGTCGACGTCGGCGGCGATGTCGTAGGCGGCGCGCGGCACCTTGCCGGAGAGGTCGTAGACCCGGCCGTCGTCGCACCCGGCGTAGATCCAGAAATCGTCCGCGACAATGCACTTCACCGCGTCCGGCAGGCGGAAGCGGCCGGTGACCTCGCCGTCGGAGGTCAGCGTGAAGACGTCGCCGTGCTCGTTGCCGACCCAGCAGCGCCGGTCGTCGACGAAGATGCCGAAGGCGGAGGCGCCGGAGTCGAAGCTCCACAGCACCGGGGCCGCCTTGGCGGTGGAGCGGGTGCTGGTGATGGTGCGCCTGGTGGTCTGCCGCCGGGCCCGCTGCCCCTGCACCGCGGGGGCGTACCCCTTGCGCACCTTCTCGCCGACCTTCTTGGCCGCCGCGGCGCGCGCCTTGTCCTCGGTCGGGAAGCTGCTGACCTTGACCTGGCCCTGGTCGCCGATCCGGCCGTACCGGATGGTCACCTGGGTTCCGGCGACGCCGACCTCGTAGAACTTGTGCGCCGAACCGTCGTCCTCGGACAGTTCCAGGTAGGTGGTGGCGCCGGTCGTCATGCTCTTGCCCCGCTTCGTCGTTCGGTCGATCTCGAGCGAGAAGGTAGCAATGCGACCCGACAGGTGCGCGGCGCGCCGGAAAACCGCTGGGCCCGGGGAGCGGTGCGCCGTAGTCTGCGCCCGTGGTTGACATGAGCGCGTCCGTCGTCCTGCCCGCCGACTGGCGCGCGCGGGTCGCCGCGGTGCTGACGGCCTGCGGCGAATCGGAGGCGGCCGCGGCGCCGATCCGGCTGCTCGGCGCGGGGATGGACAGCACCGCCGTGCTCGCGGGCGACCTGGTGCTGCGCATGCCGCGCGCGGCGGCGGGCGCCGCGACGCTGGAGCGGGAGCGCGCGGTGCTGCCCGCGCTGGCCGACGCGCTGCCGCTTCCGGTGCCGCGCTTCCGGCACCTGCCGCCCAACCCGCTCGGTCCCGGGGTCTGCTGCGTCTACCGCGCGGTGCCCGGCGACTCGCTGGGCGACGAGCAGTGGCACGCGCGCGGGCTGCTCACCGCGCCCGCGCCCGCGCGGCAGGTCGGCGAGTTCCTGGCCGCGCTGCACGCCTTCCCGGTCGAGCGGGCGGCCGCGCTCGGACTGGCGGTCTGGGACCTGCGGGCCGAGTTCGCCGCGGACCTGGCCGGGATCAGGGCCTCGGTGCTGCCGCTGCTCGACCGCGCCGAGGCGGCGCTGCTGCTCCGGCTCTGGGCGGAGTACCTGGCCGACGACGCCAACTTCGCCTACCGCCCCACCGTCATCCACGCCGACGTCAGCCTGGACCACCTCCTCGTCACCGGGGAGGAGATCTCCGGGGTGATCGACTTCGGCGACATCGCGATCAGCGACCCGGCCTACGACCTCTGCTACCTCTGGACCGACGCGGGCCCGGACTTCGTGGCCCGGGTCTGCGCGGCGGCCGGGATTTCGCTGGACGACAGGCTGATCCGGAAGCTCAGGTTCTGGAGTTGCTCGGACCCGGCCTTCGACGTGCTGCACGGCCTGGAGCACGGGATGGACGCCTTCACCGCGGAGCATCTCGGCTACCTCAGGGCCGCCCTGGCGAACCACTGAAAGTGCTGGTCGGATAGCGCAAACCGGTCGGTTTGCTGTGCGTGTGCCGATCGTTGACTCGACCGGTGTCGCCACGCATAATCCGAGGTGGTCACTGTTTGCGCAACGGTTGCGGAATCCTCAGGGGAGCCCCACATGGTCTTCAGCACGGCGCACGACATGTTCCTGCTCGCTCAGGTCGGCAACCCGACCCCGGAGGCGCCGCCGCTCTCCGACGAGATACTGCAGATGGTCAGGTACGTCACCTGGTTCTCGATCCTCTCCGGGGTCGCCGGGATCACGGTGGCGGGCGGCAAGTTCGCCTGGGAGAAGTGGAACGGCACCAGCTTCACCTCGCCCAAGATGATCGCGGGCGGCATGATCGGCGGGGTGGTGGCCACCAGTGCGGGCACCATCATGAACACGCTCATCTCCTGAGCGCGCACCCCGCTGCGCTAGCGTGGCGGGATGCGACTCCACGTGGGGTGTGCGATGTGGTCGCACGGGTCCTGGTTCGAGCGGCAGCCGCCCGCCGCCGAGCGGCTGCGCCGGTACGCCGAGCGCTGCACCGCCGTCGAGGGCAACACCACCTTCTACGCCACCCCGTCCCGGCGGACCGCGGAATCCTGGGCGGCGCAGCTCACCCCGGAGTTCCGCTTCTACGCCAAGCTGCCGCGCCCGGTCACCCACGACCACCGGCTGGCGGGCGGCGAGGCCGAGCTCGCGGCCTTCCTGGACGCCATGGAGCCGCTCGGCCCGAGCCTGCACGCGCTCTGGGTGCAGCTGCCGCCGAGCTTCGGCCCGAACGACCTCGCGGCGCTCGCCGCCTTCCTACCGGTGCTGCCCGCCGGGCCGGGGATCGCGGTGGAGGTGCGGCACCCCGCCTTCTTCGAGGACGTCGAACAGGCCAGGCGGCTGGTGCGGGTGCTGAGCGCGGCGGGCGCCGAGTGGGTCACCTTCGACACCACCACGCTCTACGCCGCGCCGCCGACCACCCCGGCCGAGCACGAGGCGTGGGGCAAGAAGCCGCGGCTGCCGCGGCGCACGCCCGCGCTCGGCCCGCACCCGGTGGTCCGCTACCACGGCCGCGACGACGCCGAGGCCACCGTCGCGGGCTGGGCGCCGTGGCTGGACACGGTGGCGGGCTGGCTGCGCGAGGGCCGCTCGCCCACGGTCTTCGTGCACACCCCGGACAACGGCGCCGCGCTCGGCCTGGCCAGGCAGTTCCACGCCGAGGTGCGCGCGCTCGTCCCCGAGCTGGAGCCGCTGCCCGAACCGGAACCGGCCGAGGCGCCGACGCTGTTCTGAGCGGGCCGCCGCTCGGCGCTCACGGCGGCTCAGCCCAGGCGCTCGGCGAGCGCGGTGAGCACGGGGGAGCAGCCCGCGTCGACGGTGCGGGTGGCGCACTCGTCGCCCCTGGTGCGGCCGCGGTTCACGATCACCACCGGCTTGCCGTGCCTGGCCGCGTGCCGGACGAAGCGCAGCCCGGACATGACGGTCAGCGACGACCCCGCGACCAGCACCGCGTCCGCGGCGTCCACCAGCGCGAAGGCCGCGGCCACCCGGGGCTTGGGGACGTTCTCGCCGAAGTAGACGATGTCCGGCTTGAGCATGCCGCCGCAGTGCGCGCAGTCCACCATGCGGAAGGTGTCGGTGCGCGCGACCACGGCGTCGGCGTCCGGCGCCACCTCCAGTCCGTCGGCCGCGGCGGCGGCCGCGAAGCCGGGGTTGGCCGCCTCCAGCAGGTCGGCCAGCGTCATCCGGGAGATCAGCCGCTCGCAGCCGAGGCAGCGCACCCTGGCGTAGGTGCCGTGCAGGTCGATCACCCCGCGGTGCCCGGCCTTGGTGTGCAGCAGATCGACGTTCTGGGTGATCAGCCCGGTGACGACGCCCGCGCGCTCCAGCCGGGCCAGCGCGCGGTGGCCCGGGTTCGGCCGGGAGCCGTCCATGGTGCGCCAGCCGACGTGGTTGCGCGCCCAGTACCGCTGCCGGAACACCGGGTCGCCGACGAACTGCTGGTAGGTCATGGGGTTGCGGGGCGGGGAGCCGGGGCCGCGGTAGTCGGGGATGCCGCTGTCGGTGGAGATGCCCGCGCCGGTGAGCACCGCCAGCCTGCGCCCGGCGAGCAGCTCGGCGACGGCGTCCACGTCGGTCAGCTCCAGGAGATCGGCCACGCAGTCCAGCGTACGACCTGTTCAGGAGTGCTCCGGCGGGCTCGCCAGGTGCACCACCTTGACCGTGCTGAACTCGTCGAGCAGCTCCGGCCCGTAGCCGAAGCCGGTGCCGGAGCACCCGCGCGGCTGCGCCGCCCCGCCCGGCGCGCCGCCGAAGACCGCGTTGATCTTGACCGTGCCCACCGGCAGCGTGCGCCAGGCCCGCTGCGCGTGCGCCATGTCCGCGGTGAGCACGGTGGCGGCCAGCCCGTGCTCGTCGGCGGCGGCCTCGGCCAACCCGGTCGCGAAGTCCGGCACCACGCGCACCGGCGCGACCGGCCCGAAGGTCTCCTCGCGCAGCACCCGCATGCCCGGGGCGCAGTCCGCGAGCACGGTCGCCGGGTAGTAGGCGCCGGGCCGCTCGTCCGGGGCGCCGCCGACCAGGGCGCGGGCGCCCGCCGCGACGGCCTCGGCGACCTGGGCGTGCACGTGCTCGCGCTGCCGCTCGTCGACCAGCGGCTGCGGGTCGGCGTTCCAGCGCTCGGCGGCGGCGACCAGCGCGGTGAGGAAGGGCGCGGCGAGGTCGCGGTGCACGTAGATCCGCTCCACCGAGACGCAGATCTGCCCGGCATTGGCGAAGGCGCCGAGCGCGGCCTGCTCGGCCGCCCACACCGGGTCCACGCCCGCGTCCACCAGCAGCGGGTCGTTGCCGCCGTTCTCCAGCAGCACCGTGGCGCCGGTGCGCGCCGCGGCCGCCGCGATCGAGCGGCCGGTCGCGGTGCCGCCGACGTGCGCGACCACGTCCACCTCCGGTGCGGCGGCGAGCGCGGCGCCGACCTCGCCCGCGCCGTGCAGGGTGTGCAGCACGCCGTCCGGCAGGAACTGGGCGAGCAGCTCGCCGAGCCTGGCGCCGGTGCGCGGGCAGCGCTCGCTCGGCTTGTGCAGCACGGTGTTCCCGGTGACGAGGGCGGCGCCGAGCAGCCCGCAGGCGATGGCGACCGGGTCGTTCCACGGCGTCAGCGCGGCGACGACGCCGCGCGGCTCCGGGACCATGAAGTCGGTGGCATCGTCCCCGCCGCGCAGGGTCCGGCCGCGGTGTACCGGGCCGAGCTCGGCGTACTGCACCAGCGTGCCCGCGCCCGCCTCGACGCCCTCCGCGCCGGAGGCGGCCGGGCGCCCGGTCTCGCGCTCCAGGAGCGCGGCGAGCTCGCCCGCGTGCGCGCGCAGCGTCGCGGCGGCGTCGTGCAGCGCGGCGGCCCGCTCGGTCGCCGGGGTCGACGCCCAGCCGGGCTGGGCCGCGCGGGCGGCGCGCAGTGCCCGCGCGATCTCGGTCTCGGTCGCGGCGCCCGGCTCGGCCGCGTTCCCGTTGGTGCCGGTGCGCAGGGGCGCGAGGGCGGTGTCGGTGTCGGTCATGGCGCCGAGGTACCCGAGCCGCGCGGCGGAAACCGCTAGTCAGACCGGCTCGACCGGCTCCGGCTCGCGCAGCGGGATCTCGTCGAGGAGGAGCAGCACCAGCGCGGCGAGGAAGGCGACCCCGGCGGCGACGTAGAAGACCGGGTGCATGGCCTCGGTGAAGCCGATCAGCACTGGCGTGCGCACCGCCTCCGGCAGCTCGGCGATGGTGCCGCTGTCGCTCTGCAGCCGGTGCAGCAGCTCGGGGTCGGCCCCCGCGGGCAGCGCACCGCCCGCCGCCGCGATGATCCGGCCGGGCAGCAGCCCGAACAGCATGCTGAGGAAGACCGCGACGCCGAGCGTGCCGCCGATCTGCCGGAAGAAGGTGGCCGACGCGGTGGAGGCGCCCATGTCGGCGCGCGGCGCCGCGTTCTGGATGGCGATGATCAGCGTCTGCAGGCTGGTGCCGAGCCCGACTCCGACGAGCGCGCCGATGCCGGGCGGCAGCCAGAGCGGGCTGTCGTGCGCCAGCTGCGCGAAGCACAGCCCGCCGATCCCGACCAGCACGCTGCCGACGATCGGGAAGACCTTGTACCGCCCGGTCACCCGGGTCACTCGCCCGGCCACCTGCGAACCGAGCGTGATGCCGACGACCAGCGGCACCATCATCAGCCCGGCCCCGGTCGGCGAGAGCCCCTGCACCACCTGGAGGTACTGCGGCAGCATCGCGAGCCCGCCGAACATGGCGACGCCGATCAGCAGCCCGCCCGCGATCCCGGCGCTGAAGGTGCGATTCCGGAACAGCCGCAGTGGGATCAGCGCGGCATCCCCCATGCGCTGCTCGACCAGCAGGAACAGCGCCGTGCCCGCCACCGCGGTCGCGTAGCAGAGCAGGGCGCGCGGGGAGCTCCAGCCCCAGCTCCTGCCCTGCTCGGCGACGAGCAGTAGCGGCACCACCGCGAACGCCAGCGCGACCGCGCCGAACCAGTCGATCCGGTGCCGCCGCGGCCGGTGCGGGGTGGTCAGCACCCGGGACACCACGACCAGCGCCACGACCCCGATCGGCACGTTCACCAGGAATACCCAGCGCCAGCCGGTGAGCCCGAGCAGCGTGTCGTGCGTGGCCAGGAAGCCGCCGAGCACCGGCCCGAGCACCGTGGCGACGCCGAAGACCGTGGTGTTGTAGCCCTGGTACCGCACCCGCTCCCTGGCGGGCACCAGGTCGGCGATGATGGTGAAGGCCAGCGACATGAGCCCGCCCGCGCCGAGCCCCTGGAAGGCGCGGAAGGCGGCGAGCTGGTGCATGGTGGCGGCGCAGGCGCAGGCCGCCGAGCCGAGCACGAAGATCCCGATGGCGATCAGGTAGAGCGGTCGGCGGCCGTAGATGTCGGCGAGCTTGCCGTACAGCGGGGTGCTGATGGTGGCGGTGATCAGGTAGGCGGTGGTGGCCCATGCCTGCTGGTCGAAGCCGTTCAGGTCGTTGGCGATCGGCACGATGGCCACGCTGACGATGTTCTGGTCCAGCGCGGCGAGGAACATTCCGAGCAGCAGCCCGGAGAGCACGGTGAGGATCTGCCGGTGCCCGAGCTGCGCGGGCGCGACGGTCCCGGTCACTGCGGCGCCGCCCCGCGCGGTCCCGCCTCGATCCCGTCGTTCAACCGGTCCAGCAGCGCGGTGAGCTGCCCGACCTCGGCGGGCGACCACTCGGCGACCAGCCCGGCCAGCCATTCGCTGCGCCGCTGCCTGGCCTGCTCGAAGACCCGGAGCCCCTCGTCGGTGGCGGCGAGCACGCTGGCCCTGCCGTCGTCCGGATCGGCCCGCCGCTCGATCAGCCCGAGCTGCACCAGCGCCCTGGTCTGCCTGCTGACCAGGGAGATCTCGGCGTAGAGCAGCTCGGCCAGCCTGCCGGTGCGCTGCGGGCCGTGCTCGACCAGCCGGAACAGCACGGCGTAGGCGAGCTTGTCCAGGTGCCTGGCGTCGTCGGCGGCGGAGCGGTGCCGCACCCGGTTCAGCGCGCGGGCGGACCGCACCAGCTGCACTCCGAGCCGATCGGCCGCCGCGAGCTCGGCAGAGTCCATGTACTTGACCACCTCAACTAGTTGCTTCCGCCAACTATAGGACGGGAGTGCGCTGGAGCGGAAACGGGATTCTCGGACATGTCGGTTCGAGAGGCTTGTCCGATAGGTCCGATTAATGCCGTCGCGGAGTGTTCACGTTGACGCAGTGGTGGACGTGACCAACTATGGGGTATGGCCGTTTTCGTGTCCCCTCGCCGCTGAGCGGCCGCCGATGCCCGACGAATCCGATCGCGAGCAGGCGCGATTGCTGTATGCCCTGCTCCGGCGCGAAGCCGACGAGCTGACCGTGACGCTCGATGCCGACCTCACCCGCCGCGGCACGCCCCGCTCGACCACGGAGTCGAGGCGGCTGGCGCGCGATCTGGACGAAATCCGTCGCTGCCTCGCGAAACTCGCGGCGCGCTTCCCCGAGGTCGCTGTTCTGGACAGGCCGTAGAACGCAAAGTTCTCCGTGCGCTCGCCAAACGGGTTACATCCCCGTTTCCGAGCGTTCACGGTCCGGATGCACGGCGATTCATCTGTCGGTAAACCGGACAAAACAAACTTTGCTCGCCTGAACTGTGCGAAAAAAATTCCGATGAGGGGAAATATGACCAACTACCGCACCACGGGTGCGCGCGTCGCCGGTGTCGGCGCCGCGGCCGCCGTGGCCATGGGTCTGTTCTCGACCGGCGCGGCGAACGCCGACACCTTCGTGCCGCTGCCGGACGGCCAGAAGCTGGGCCCGGGCGTCACCCTGACCCGCACCGCCGAGAGCGCGATCGTCTCGCCGTCGCTGGCGGCCAACGGCGCGGGCCGCGTGGTCTGGGTCTCCGGCACCACCACCGCGGATGTCACCGAGACCCCCGAGGGCGAGGTGGGCCCGTTCAACGGCCCCGCCAACGAGCCGGGCAGCAACAACTCCTCGACGCACGGCGCGTCGCAGGTCAACACCGGCTACATCGTCGGTTGCCAGGTCTCGATCGCCGACGACGCGATCTCCGCGGGGCTCGATTTCGGGCTGGCCGTCGACTCCGGCACGCTCAGCGGCTCGCTCGGCCTCGACCTCGGCCCCGGTGAGGTCAAGTTCGTGCAGATCGAGAAGAAGGACATCACGGAGCCCGGCGTGTACTCGGTCGAGTACCAGGACGTCGAGATCCAGATCCAGGGCTGCGCGGGCTACGCGCAGGCGCGCGCCTACAGCGTCGTCGAGATCATCGGCGACAACTACTCGAAGACCAGCCTCTACGGCCTGCCGTTCAGCATCGGCTGAACCGGGTCGGTCGGTCGAATCCATCACTCGCTGAGGCATTTCTACCCAAAGGGGCTACACACATGACCATCCGTAAGAACCTGGCGCGGGCAGCGGGCGTCGGCGCCGCCGCCACCGTCGCCATGGGCCTGTTCTCCACCGGTGCGGCCAATGCCGACACCTTCGTGCCGCTGCCGGGCGGCAGCATCACCAAGACGCTCTCCGACGGCACCGTGGTGACGGTGAACCTGGTCGGCGAGTCGGCCACCATCAGCCCGTCGCTGGGCTCCACCCCGGTGCACCGCAATGCGTGGGTCTCCGGCTCCGCGCAGGTCTCCATCTCCGGCGGCGAGGACATCGGCGGCAAGATCTACCCGGGCTACGTCGTGGGCTGCCAGGTCAACATCGCAGGCGGTGGTGTCGAGGGCGGCATCGAGGGCACCATCGAGGGCAGTGACGACGGCGCCACCGGCAGCATCGAGGGCGGCGGCGGCGGGAGCCTGTCGCTCGGCCCGGGCCAGGCGACCTCGTTCTACATCCTCGACATCGAGAAGCCGGACGACTACGGCAACGAGGACCACTCCACCAACAACTCGTTCAAGGGGAACAACGGCTCGGTGACCTGGGCCGATTCCACCATCGGGCTGACCGGCTGCGGCGGCTACGCCCAGGCCCGCGCCTTCGTGCGGGTCAAGGTGGAGACCGACAACGTGCACTCGGTGGTCACGCTGTGGGGCCAGCCGTTCAGCATCGGCTGATCCACCGCTCGACAGCAGGGCCCGGCGCGCAGGCGCCGGGCCCTTCGTCGTTCTCGGGCGAAAGTCATGAGATCGTCAAGATTGTTCGTGGTTCCGTAAAGATACGTTCACCTTGGAGTTCCCCAGCATTCGCATTCGAGTGCGTGATGATTCATCCCGCCGCAACTGTGACGCAACACACTTTGCGGGCCTGATCAGTGCGAAGAATCGATGAGGGGAAATATGACCAACTACCGCACCGCAGCTGTGCGCGTCGCCGGTGCCGGCGCCGTGGCCGCCGTGGCCATGGGTTTGTTCTCCACCGGCGCCGCCGACGCCGACACCTTCGTGCCGCTGCCGGACGGCCAGAAGCTCGGCCCCGGCGTCACCGTCTCCCGCACCGGGGAGCACGCGATCGTCTCGCCCTCGCTCGCGGCCAATGGCGCGGGCCGGGTCGTCTGGGTCTCCGGCAATGCCGTCGCCGACGTCACCGCCACCCCCGAGGGTGAGGTCGGGCCGTTCAACGGCCCCGCGAACGAGCCGGGGAGCAACAACTCGTCCACGCACGGTGCCTCGCAGCTGAATACCGGCTACATCGTCGGTTGCCAGGTGTCGATCAGCGACGAAGCCATCTCGGCCGAGCTCGCCGGCGGCCTCGGCCTGACCCTTCCCTTCGGCGGTAGCGAGGTCGTTCCCGATGGCGCCTTCGAAGGCGCCATCGGCCTCGACCTCGGTCCCGGCGAGGTGAAGTTCGTGCAGATCGAGATCAAGGACATCACCGAGCCGGGTATCTACTCGGTGGAGTACCAGGACGTGGAGATCGCGATCCAGGGCTGCGCCGGGTACGCGCAGGCCCGCGCCTACACCGTGGTCGAGATCATCGGCGACAACTACTCCAAGACGTCCCTCTACGGCATGCCGTTCAGCATCGGCTGATCCGGTCAGCTCGGTCGAATCACTTACTCGCAGAGGGGTCAACACATGACGAACAGCAAGAACCTGGCGCGGGTGGCCGGCGTCGGTGCCGCCGCCACGGTCGCCTTCGGTTTGTTCTCGACCGGCGCCGCCAACGCCGACACCTTCGTCGCCCTGCCGGGCGGCAGCATCACCAAGACGCTCTCCGACGGCACCGTGGTGACGGTGAACCTGGTCGGTGAATCGGCCACCATCAGCCCGTCGCTGGGCTCCACCCCGGTGCACCGCAACGCGTGGGTCTCGGGCTCGGCGCAGGTCAGCGTGGCAGGCGGGGAGGACATCGGCGGCAAGATCTACCCGGGCTACGTCGTCGGCTGCCAGGTGAACATCTCCGGCGGTGGCGTCGAAGGCGGTGTCGCGGGCGGCTTCGACGTAGGAGACGAAGAGGCCGTGCTCGGCGCCGAGACCGGCGGCAACCTGTCGCTCGGCCCGGGCCAGGCCACCTCGTTCTACATCCTCGACATCGAGAAGCCGGACGACTACGGCAACGAGGACCACTCCACCAACAACTCGTTCAAGGGCAACTCCGGCTCGGTGACCTGGGCCGATTCCACCATCGGGCTGACCGGCTGCGGCGGCTACGCCCAGGCCCGCGCCTTCGTGCGGGTCAAGGTGGAGACCGACCGCGTGCAGTCGGTCGTGACCCTGTGGGGTCAACCGTTCAGCATCGGCTGATCCCGGCGCGAGGGGCCCGGAAGCACCGGGCCCCTCGTTCGCCGGGAGGCTGCTCAGCGCTGCGGATCGAGGCGGTAGCCGAGGCCGCGGACCGTCACCACGATGCGCGGATCGGAGGGGTCGCGCTCGATCTTGGTGCGCAGCCTGCGCAGGTGCACGTCCACGATCCGCTCGTCGCCGAAGAAGCCGCGCTCCCACACCCGCTCCAGCAGCGTGGCCCGGCTCAGCACCCGCCCCGAGGTGGCCAGCTCGCAGAGCAGCCGGAACTCGGTGCCGGTGAGGTGCAGCGCGACGCCGCCGCAGCGCACCGTCCCGCGCTCCGGCGAGAGCACGAGGCGGCGCGCGGGATCGGCGTCGAGCAGGATGTCGTGCGGGCTGTCCCGCTCCGCGGTGAGCCCGGCCCTGCGGCGCAGCGCGCGCATCCGCGCGGTGATCTCCTTGACCTCCACCGGCTTCGCCACGAAGTCGTCGGCGCCCGCCTCCAGCGCGGCCACCAGGTCGTGCGTGTCGCGCCGCGCGCCGACCACGATGATCGGGACATCGTGGTCGCGGCGGATCTCCCGGATGCAGGTGAAGCCGTCCATGCCGCCGAGCATCAGGTCGATGATCATCATGTCCGGCGCACCCTGCTCGCGTAGCTGCCGTAGCGCGGACTCGGCGGCCGCCGCCTCGGCCACCTCGTACCCTTCCCCCTCCATGGCGAGCCGCAGCGCGGCGCGCACCCGATTGTCGTCCTCCACGATCATCAGCTGCGTGCTCATCGCCACTTCCTCGTGCTGGGAGGTTCGCCGGTACCCGCGTGGCTACAAGTTAGCCGGTGCCCCGCGGGTGCCGTGCGCGACCGGCCCGCTCAGTGCCCGCGGGCGATCCACTCCTCGAGGTGCGGCGCCTCGGTGCCGACGGTGGTGCCGTCGCCGTGGCCGGTGTGCACCGTCGTCTCCGCGGGCAGCGTGAGGATCCGCTCCCGGATCGACCCGATGATGGTCGGGAAGTCGGAGAAGGAGCGGCCGGTGGCGCCGGGGCCGCCCGCGAAGAGCGTGTCGCCGGAGAAGAGCACCCCGGCCTCCGGCAGGTAGAGCACGACCGAGCCGGGGGAGTGGCCGGGGGCGCTGATGACCTGCAGGTCGGTGCCTGCCACCGGGAGGCGCTGACCGTCCGCGAGCGGGCGGTAGGCCGCCTCCGGGTGCGTCATCCGCCAGAGCGGCTCGTCGCCGGGGTGCAGCAGGATCGGGGCGTCCAGCCGCTCGGCGAGCGCCGGCGCGGCGGTGACGTGGTCGTTGTGGCCGTGCGTGCAGACCACGCCGAGCACCCGGCGCCCGCCGACCGCGTCGGCGATCCGGCCCGCGTCGTGCGCGGCGTCGACGATCAGCACTTCGTCGTCGTCGCCGACCAGCCAGACATTGTTGTCCACGTCCCAGCTGCCGCCGTCCAGGGTGAAGACCCCGGAGGTCACGACCTGATCGATCCGGAGGTCGCCGCTCACAGCACCACCACCGAGCGCAGCACCTTGCCGCCGTGCATGGTGTGGAAGGCCTGCTCCACCTGGTCCAGCCCGATCCGCTCGGTGACGAACTTCTCCAGCGGCAGCCTGCCCTGCCGGTACAGCTCCACCAGCATGGGGAAGTCGCGCTCCGGCAGGCAGTCGCCGTACCAGGACGACTTGAGCGCGCCGCCGCGGGAGAAGAAGTCGATGAGCGGCATCTCCAGCCGCATGTCCGGGGTCGGGACGCCGACCAGCACCACGGTGCCCGCCAGGTCGCGGGCGTAGAAGGCCTGCTTGTAGGTCTCCGGGCGGCCGACCGCCTCGATCACCACGTCGGCGCCGAAGCCGCCGGTGAACTCCTGGATGGCCTCGACCACGTCGGTCTCGCGGGCGTTGATGGTGTGCGTGGCGCCGAGCTCCCTCGCCCACTCCAGCTTGGTGTCGTCCATGTCCACGGCGATGATCGGGGTCGCGCCGACCAGCCTGGCGCCCGCGATGGCCGCGTCGCCGACGCCGCCGCAGCCGAGCACCGCGACCGAATCGCCCCGGCTCACGCCGCCGGTGTTCACCGCGGCGCCGATCCCGGCCATCACGCCACAGCCGAGCAGCCCGACCACGGCCGGGTCGGCCTCGGGGTCGACCTTGGTGCACTGGCCCGCGTGCACCAGCGTCTTCTCCACGAACGCGCCGATGCCGAGCGCCGGGGTGAGCTCGGTGCCGTCGGTCAGCGTCATCTTCTGGGTGGCGTTGAAGGTGTCGAAACAGTACTGCGGGCGGCCGCGCTTGCAGGCCCGGCAGCGGCCGCAGACCGCGCGCCAGTTCAGGATGACGAAGTCGCCGACCTCGACGGTGTCGACGCCCGCGCCGATGCTCTCCACCGTGCCCGCGGCCTCGTGGCCGAGCAGGAAGGGGAACTCGTCGTTGATTCCGCCCTCGCGGTAGTGCAGGTCGGTGTGGCAGACGCCGCAGGCGGCGACCTTCACCACCACCTCACCCGGGCCCGGGTCGGGAATCACGATGTCGGTGAGCTCGACCGGAGCTCCCTTACTCCGCGCGACCACCCCGCGAACCTGCTGTGGCATGGCTGTTCATCCCTTTCGACGACGGTACGGACGCATGCGTGTACCCGCATGGCTACCTCGACCGTATCGGTGCGGCGGGCGGGGGTGTCCTGGTCGGACGGACAGGAAAACCTCGCCTTTCGGCCAGGTCGCCTAGACTCGGCGGCAATGGCCGAGCCCGCTTTTCCCCCCGCTGACCTGCCCGCCCTCCGTGCGGTGATCGACGGGCCGCTGGCCGAGATCGCCCGCCGCTTCTCCCGGCACCTGGCCGAGCAGTGGCCGCACGACGCGCTGGTCATCTTCACCCGGGAGTGCACCGGGCGGCCGCGCAAGGTGGCGGGTGCGGCCGAGGTGGTGGACCGGGTCGGGATCGGCGAGCTGGAGACGGTGCGCTCGGCGCTCGCCCCCGGGGAGCACGCGGAGCTCACCGCTCGGCTCGGCGAGGCGCCGCGCCGCCTGTGGGCGGTGCTCGACCGCTCCGGCATCCTGCTGGTCCTGGTGCCGCGGGAGCCGGTTCGCGCCGAGGCGGTGGGGACCGGGCGCGCGGGCCAGGGGCGCGGGGCCGCGGGGTCGCCTGCCGCCGGGCTGGTGGCGGACTTCGCCGGGCGTGGTGGCGCGCCGGGCGCGGCAGGCACTGCCGGACGGGTGGGCATGGATGAGGCGGCCGCGCCCTGCGGGGCCGACGAGCGCTGCGCGCTGCCCGGCGCGGCCGAACTCGCGGCCCGCTTCGGCATCGTCGCCACCTCGATCCGGCAGCAGGTGGCCCAGGCCAGCCCGGAGTACCTCGCGGAGGCGCGCGCCGCCTCCGCGGAGCGGGCCCGCGCCGTCGCCGAGCTCACCGCCGCGCACGAGGCCACGCTCACCTCGGTCCTCGCCACGCTGCGCTCCGCCGGGCTGGACGACCGGCAGGCGCGGGGCATCGCCATCGAAACCGCCTCCGCCGCACTGCTCGCCGCCCGCGCGGGCCGCGCCACCGAGCGCGCGCTGGCCGAGGAGCCGCCTGCCGCCGCCTTCGACCGGCTGCGCGCCGAGCTCGCCCCGGTGCTCAGGGACACCGAGGTGCTCTTCGCCGCCCCGGGCGCCGGCGCCCCGCTGCCGGGCGAGATCGCGGTCGGCGCCAGGGCCATGACCACCGCCGTGGTGCTCGCCTTCGCCGCCCAGCCGGGGCTGCGCCGGCTTCGGGTGGGGTGGCGGCACGCCGACGCCGTGCTGCTCATCGATGTGCGCGACCAGGCGTCCGGGGTGATCGACGCCGAGGCGCTGCGCCGCGCCCTCGAGGGCCGGGTCCGCACGCTGCGCGCCGCGCTGGAGGTCGAGGCGCTGCCCGGCTGGGGCAGCCGGGTGACGCTGCGGCTCCCGCTGGCCGCGCCCGCGGTGCGCCGTGAGCGCGGCGCCCTGGACCGGCTGAACCGGCGCGAGCGCGAGGTGCTCGGGCTGCTCGCCGCGGGCAGGCGCAACCGCGCCATCGCCGAGGAACTCGGCGTCGCGGAGAGCACCGTCAAGTTCCACGTCACCGGGGTGCTGAAGAAACTGGCGGTCGCCACCCGCGGCGAGGCCGCCGCGCTCGGCGTCCGCGCCGGGCTGGTTCCCGGCGAGCCCTGAGCGCCGATCCCGCGCCGGCGGAACGGGTTCAGCGGCGCCGCCGGGCAACTCCGCTGCGCCGCAGCGCTGCTCGAGATTGATATATCCCGCCACCGTCTCCGATGCCGCGGCGCGGCGGGGATACGCTCTGCGCCGAAGTCGATCGCGCCCGCGCTCCGGGCGGGACCGTTCGACCCCCGCGGAGTCCGCGGAATGAGCGATAGCGAAAGGGAATGAAAGCAATTCGGCCACGACGGTGCGACGGACGGCGAAGCCGGGTACCGTACCCACGCGTGATCACTTGTCTGCCATCGTATCTTCCCGGCAGGGACGCGCAGTGAGCATCGAGAATGCCAACGAGGACGATGTCACCGCGCTGGCGAGACGGGTCGAGCGGGCCAGAGGTCGACTTGCGTATCAGTTCGATCCGGCGCTGACCCAGGCGCTCTCGGAGGACGAACTGCGCTCCGAGCGCGAACTCGCCGAGCGCATCCGCATCGAGGAGCGCGGGCAACGGTGGAAAGAGGTGCAGGCCGCGGCTGCGGCCTCGGACCGAGCCAGGCAGACCACCGAAGCCATCGAGAAGGCCGACATGCGAGACCTCCTGGCCGCCCGCAAGGCGATCGCCGCGCAGCGGCGCGAGTCGAGCCCGCACGCCAAACTCGCCTCGCTCTACCGCCATCGCGCCTGGTCGCTGCGGGCCCTCGCGGGCGTCGTCACGGCGGGCATGCTGTGGTCGGCGGTCAACGTGCAGCAGAACATCGCGCCCGGCGGCCCGACCGACCCGCTCTTCTGGTTCAGCTACCTGCTCGAGGCGATGATCAGCGCGTGTCTGATCATCATCATGATCGGCACCAACAAGGTGGCCGAGTGGGGCGTCATCGACAACCGGCGCCAGGTGCTCGCGGCCGAGGCGGCGCTGCTCGCGCTGACCGTCTCGCTGAACACCTACCCCTACGTCCGGGCCGGTGACTGGTACGACGCCGCGGTGCACGCGGTGGCCCCGGTGATGATCGGCGTCGCGCTGCTCATCCACGACGCGGTGAGCGCCCGCTACGGCCTGGCGATCGCCAGGGCGACGGCCCAGGTGCGCGACCTTCCGGACGCCACCGACCAGATCCGGCTGCGGATGCCGGGCGCCTACCGCGGCAGCGCCATCACCGAGCTCGGCAGGCCGCCGATCGACGAGCCGGCCGCGCTGCCCCCGATGGCCGAGGGCGAGTACGAGATCGTCGAGGAGGACGAGCTGCCGCCGGAGGACCCGGACAACGATCCGGACGCCGCCGAGCAGCCCGACGAGGACGAGCGCACCGAGCTGACCGGCAAGTCGGAGGCGGCGAGCGCCTTCCGCTCGCCGAATCAGGGCGCGCGGCAGCCGGTGACCGCCGAGGCCGTGGTCGAGGAGGCGGAGGTCGCCGATGAGCCCGAGCAGGCCCCGGTCAAGCGCACCCGGCCCGCGGCCAAGGTCGCCAAGGCCGCGGTCGCCGAGCCGCAGCCCGCGGAGGTGTCCGAGGACGACGCCCCGACCGGCGTGATTCCGGTCATCGCCGCCGAGGTCGAGGCCCCCGTCGAGGCGAAGCCCGCCAAGACCGCCGCCAGGAAGACCGCAGCCAAGGCGGCGCGGCCCGCCGCGAAGACGGCGGCCAAGACCGTCGCCGCGAAGGCGGCTCCGGTGCAGGAGGCCGCGCCCGCCGAGGAGCAGCCCGCGCCGAAGCAGGTCGCGAAGGCCGCCAAGCCCGCCGCGGCCAAGACCGCGAGCAGGACCGCTGCCGTGCAGTCGAAGCCGGTCGCCGTGCCGGAGCCCGCGCCTGCGGCCGAGCCCGCGGCCGCCGAGCCCGTGGTCCGGCCCGCCGCCGCCAAGGTGGCCGAGCCGGTCGCCGCGCCCGCAGCGCAGCCTGCCGCCGCGCCCGCGGCGCAGCCCGCCGCCGCACGGGTAGCGCAGCCCGCCGCGGCCCGCTCCGCGCAGCCCGCGGCAGCAGCTCGGGCCGCGCAGCCTGCGGCAGCGGCTCGTTCGGCGCAGCCTGCGGCAGCGGCTCGTTCGGCTCAGCCCGCGGCGGCGGCCAGGTCGGCGCAGCCCGCCGCCAGGGCAGCGGGCTCCGCGCAGCCGGTGTCCCGCCAGGCCACCGCCCGCGCGACCGCGCCGGTCGAGGTTCCGGAGCCGGACCGCCCGGCCGCCCCGGTGATCAGCTTCGCCAGCAAGGCCGCCGCCCGCCCCGCCGCGGACCGCGAGCCGATCATGATGCCGATCGAGCCGACCCCCTCCCGGCCGCGCAACTCCGGCCCGCGCACCGGCCCGCTGGCCGCGGTGGGCAGGAAGAAGAAGCCCGCCGAGCCGGAGCCCGCTCCGATCCCGGCGACCTCGGACGTCTACGACACCGGCGCGCTCCGGGTCGCCGACATGCTGGAGCAGGAGCTCGCCGAGCTCCGCGAGAAGCGGCGGCAGGCGCGCGCCGCGGGCCGCACCAGCAGCCGCACCTCCAGCCGGGACTACTGACCGGCCGCAGCACCGAAGCCGACAGGGCTCCGACCCCCGCCAGGGGGCCGGGGCCCTGTTTTCGTGGCTGGACACCGGGTAGCCGCGCCCCGACCCGAGGGAAGAGGAGAACGACGTGAAAGCAGTCGTCTGGCACGACGTCGGTGACATCCGCCTCGACGAGGTGAGCGACCCGAAGATCCAGGAGCCGACCGATGCGGTGATCCGCATCACCACCTCCGCCATCTGCGGCACCGACCTGCACCTGGTGCGCGGCACCATGCCCGGGCTGCTGCCAGGCACCGTGCTCGGGCACGAGGCGGTCGGGGTGGTCGAGGAGACCGGCTCCGCGGTGCGCGGTTTCGCGCAGGGCGACCGGGTGGTGGTGTGCTCCACCATCGCCTGCGGGCACTGCGGCTACTGCCGGGCCGGGTACTACGCCCAGTGCGACGTCGCCAACCCGAACGGCCCGCAGGCGGGCACCAGCTTCTTCGGCGGCCCCGAGGGCACCGGCCCGGTGGACGGGCTGCAGGCCGAGTACGCGCGCATCCCGTACGCCGCGACCACCCTGGTCAAGGTGCCGGACGCAGTCACCGACGAGCAGGCCATCATGGTCTCCGACGTGCTGCCCACCGGCTGGTTCGGCGCGAAGCTCGCGCAGGTCACCGAGGGTGACACCGTGCTCGTGCTCGGGGCGGGCGTGGTCGGGCAGTGTGCCATCGCCTCGGCGAAGCGGCAGGGCGCGGCGCGGGTGCTGGTGATCGACGGCCTCGCCGACCGGCTGGAGATCGCGCGCTCGCAGAACGCCGAGCCCATCGACTTCAATGCCGAGGACCCGGTGGCCGCGGTGCGCGAGCTCACCGGCGGCATCGGGGTCGACCGGGTGATCGACGCCGTGGGCGTCGACGCCCAGCGCCCGAAGTCCGGCCCGGCGGCGGAGAACCTGCCGGTGGACACCGACGCCTTCGAGGCCGAGCGCGCCAAGGCGGCGCCGGAGGGCAATACCGGCGACGGCCAGTGGCTCGCGGGCGACGCCCCGAGCCTGGCGCTGCGCTGGGCGACCGACGCCGTCGCCAAGGCGGGCAGCATCGGCGTCATCGGCGTGTACCCGCCGAACTTCGACGCCTTCCCGGTCGGCGCGACGGTGAACAAGAACCTGACCGTGCAGGGCGGCAACTGCAACCACCGCCGCTACATCCCCGGCCTGCTCGGCCGGGTCGCCCGCGGCGACATCGACCCCACCCGGTTCATCACCCAGCGCATCGAGACGGTCGCCGCCATCGATGCCTACCGGGAGTTCGACCTGCGCCACGACGGCTGGCTGAAAACCGTGGTGGCGGTATAGAAAAGGCGATGCGCGCCCGGCCGGGCAGGCGGGCGCGCATCGCGGGGGTGCCGATCAGTCCCCGGTGAGGGACCCGTCCACCCGCCGCGGGATGCCGAGCGGGTTCGCCGCGCGGATCTCGTCGGCGAGCAGGGCATCGGGCACGTTCTGGTAGGCGACCGGGCGCAGGAAGCGCTCGATGGCCAGGCTGCCGACCGAGGTGGTGGCGGGGGCGCTGGTGGCGGGGAAGGGGCCGCCGTGCACGATCGCGTGCCCGACCTCGACGCCGGTGGGCCAGCCGTCGAAGAGCACCCGCCCCGCGATCAGCTCCAGCTCCTCGAGCAGCGCGGCGGCCCGCTCGCGGTCGCCCGCCGCGGCGTGCACGGTGGCGGTGAGCTGCCCCTCCAGCTCGGCGGCGAGCGCGGGCAGCCGGTCGGCGTCCGCGACCCTGACCACGATCGAGGACGGCCCGAAGACCTCATCGCGCAGTGCCGGATCGGCGGCGAAGCGCTCCGCGTCGGTGACGAAGAGGTGCGGCACCCCGGTGCAGGTCGCGCTCGCGCCCGCGCCGCTGGCCGCGACGGTCACCCCCGCGCTCCCGGTGAGCCGCTGGACACCGCCGGTGAAGGCGGCGGCGATCCCCGCGTTCAGCATGGGTGCGGCGGCCGCCCCGCCGACCGCGGCGCTCGCCGCGGCGACGAACTCGTCCGCGCCCGGCCCGTCGGCCAGGAAGACCAGCCCGGGGCTGGTGCAGAGCTGCCCGACGCCGGTGGTCAGCGAGGCGACGAACTCCGCCCCCAGCTGCGCGCCGCGCTCGGCGAGCGCGCCCGGCAGCACGAAGACCGGGTTCACGCTGGACATCTCGGCGAAGACCGGGATCGGCACCGGCCGCGCCGCCGCCGCGGCGACGAGGGCGAGCCCGCCCTGCCGCGACCCGGTGAAGCCGACCGCCGCGATCCGCGGGTGCCGCACCAGCGCCAGCCCCGGCTCGACGCCGCCGTGCACCAGCGAGAAGGTGCCCTCCGGCAGGTCGTTGGCGCGCACCGCGTTCCGCACCGCGCGGCCGACCAGCTCCGAGGTGCCCGGGTGCGCGGGGTGCGCCTTCACCACCACCGGCGCGCCCGCGGCGAGCGCGGATGCGGTATCGCCGCCCGCCACCGAGAAGGCCAGCGGGAAGTTGCTCGCCGCGAAGACCGCGACCGGGCCCAGCGGCACCCGCCGCTGCCGCAGGTCGGGCTTGGGCAGCGGGCTGCGCGCCGGGTCGGGGGTGTCCAGCCGGGCGCCGGTCCAGCTGCCCTCGCGCACCACGGCGGCGAAGAGCCGGAGCTGCCCGGTGGTCCGGCCGAGCTCGCCGCGCACCCGCGGCTCCGGCAGCCCGGTCTCCGCGATCACCCGCTCGACCAGGGTGTCCCCGAGCGCCTCGAGCTCCGCGGCGATCGCCTCCAGGAAGGCGGCGCGCTGCTCGAAGCCGGTGCGGCGGTAGCCGCGGAAGGCCGCGTGCGCCAGCTCGGCGGCCCTGGCGACGTCGGCGTCGGTCGACGGCAGGAAGACCGGCTCGAGCGCGGCGCCGGTCGCCGGGTTCACGGCCTGGAACGGCGTGCCGGTGCCGGGCACGTCGGCGCCGCCGATCAGCGCGGCGCCGGTCAGTGCGGTTTCGGTGGTGGTCACGTCAGCTCACCCTCTTCACGAGATCGGCCAGTTCGGCCACCTCCACATCATCCAGGTCGGTCAGCGGGGTGCGCACCGGCCCGGCCGGGCGGCCGATGACCTTCATGCCCGCCTTGATGATGCTCACCGCGTACCCGGACTTCCGGTTGCGCAGCTCGCAGTACGGGATCACGAAGTCGTTCAGCGCGTTCCGCACGAACTCGGCATCGTTCTCCCGCACCGCCCGGTAGAAGGCGAGCGCGAACTCCGGCACGAAGTTGTAGATGGCCGAGGAGTAGGTGGTGACGCCGAGCGCCAGGTACGGCAGCGCGAACATCTCCGCGGTGGGCAGCCCGCCCACGTAGGTGAGGCGCTCGCCGACCCGCGCGTAGATCCTGGTCATCTGCTCGATATTGCCGATGCCGTCCTTGAAGCCGACCAGGTTCGGGCAGCTGTCGGCCAGCTCGGCGACGGCCACGTCGGAGAAGGCGGCGTTGGCCCGCGAGTAGATGGTGACCCCGAGGTCGGTGGCCGCACAGACTCGCTTGACGTGCTCGACCAGCCCCTCCTGGCTCGCCTCGGTGAGGTAGGGCGGCAGCAGCAGGATGCCGTGCGCGCCCGCGCGCTCGGCGGAGCGGGCCATCTGCACCGCGGTGGCGGTGCCGTAGCCCGCGGGCGCGATCACCGGCAGCCCGGCGGGCGCCTCCTGCACCGCGGCGGTGACGACCTGCTCGACCTCGTCGGGCGTCAGCGAGAAGAACTCGCCGGTGCCGCCCGCGGCGAAGAGCCCGGAGGCGTCGAACTGGCCGAGCCAGGCGATGTTCTCCCGGTACGCGGCCTCGTCGAACGAGCCATCGGCGCGGAAGTGGGTGACGGGGAACGAGAGCAGGCCCGAGCCGAGCTGCGCGGCGATCTCCTGCGGCGATGCGGTGGTCATGTCCTCACCGTAGGGACCACCTATGATTCACGTCCAACACTGTTTTTCTCTCTATCAATACAAGGTCGGTATCGAATGTTCACGTTCGTCCAGCTCACCCACTTCGTCGCGGTGGCCGAGGAGCTGCACTTCGGCCGCGCGGCCGAGCGGCTGCGGATGACCCAGCCGCCGCTGAGCAGGCAGATCCAGCTGCTGGAGAAGGAGGTCGGCGCCGAGCTCTTCGACCGCTCCAACCGCACGGTCCGGCTGACCAGGGCGGGCCGGGCCTTCCTGGTGGACGCGCGCAGGCTGCTGCAGCAGGCCGAGCGCGCGGCGCTGGCGGTGCGCCGGGTCTCCGAGGGCACCGGCGGCGTGCTGCGGGTCGGCTTCACCGGCGCCAGCGTGCACTCCGGGCTGCCGCTGGTCCTCGACGCCGCGCGCGAGCGGCTGCCCGACGTCGACGTGGAGCTGCGCGAGCTGGTGACCATGGACCAGGTCGAGGCGCTCTCCGAGGGCTCGCTCGACCTCGGGCTGGTCCGCCCGCCGATCGCAAGGCCGGACCTCGCGCTCCGGCCCTTCGTGCGCGAGGGGCTGGTGCTGGCGCTGCCCGCGGGGCACCCGCTGGCCGAGTCCGGCGAGCCGGTGCCGCTGCGCGCGCTGCACGGGGTCGAGATGGTCATGCACGCGCCGGTCGAGGCCCGCTACTTCCACCAGCTGGTGACCAGCGTGCTGCACGACGCTGCGGTGGTCCCGCTGGTCACCCAGTACATGACCCAGGTGCACAGCCTGCTCGCGCTGGTGAACCTGGGCTGGGGCGTCGCGCTGGTGCCGGAGTCGGCGACCGGCATGCGCTTCGACAACGTGGTCTACCGCGAGCTGCCCGAGGTGGCCGCCCGGGTGGAGCTGGACCTGGTCTGGCGGCAGGGCAGCGAGAACCCCGCGCTGGCCCGGCTGCTGGCCGAACTCGGGGATGATACTTTTCCTGTATCGATTCACACCTAATTAGTGTTGGACGGGCATCGTGCCTGGTCTCTACATTCGGAGTCTGTGAGGCGAGTCACTCGCCGGTCAGGACTCGAGGGAAAGGGGTGGACGATGTCGTTCACTCAGCCGTTATCGGCGGAGTTGGAGAGCGCGGTCGGGAAGTTCTTCCGCCGCGTCGTCCCGCTGTTCATCGTCATGTTGATCTGTAACCAGCTCAACCGCTCCAATATCGGCTACGCCAGGGAGTACCTGGAGGCCGACGTCGGCATCGGCGCCGCCGCCTACGGCTTCGGCGCGGGCGTCTTCTTCATCGCCTACGCGATCTTCGAGCTGCCGAGCAACGTCATGATGGAGAAGTTCGGCGCCCGGATCTGGCTCACCAGGATCATGGTGAGCTGGGGGCTGATCTCCGCGGCCATGATGTTCGTGCAGAACGCGACGATGTTCTACGTGCTGCGCTTCCTGCTCGGCGCCGCCGAGGCCGGCTTCTTCCCCGCGGTGATCTTCTACCTCGCCAAGTGGCTGCCGAACACGCACCGCGGCCGCGCCACCGCGCTCTTCGTGGCCGGGTCGTCGGTGGCCGCCGCCATTTCCGGGCCGCTCTCCGGCCCGCTGCTCTCGATGCACGGCCTCGCCGGGCTGCACGGCTGGCAGTGGCTGTTCGGCATCGAGGGCATGGTCTCGGTGCTCGTCGGCTGTATCGCCTACTTCTTCCTCGACTCCAAGATCTCCGACGCCAAGTGGCTGACCGCGGGCGAGAAGCGCGCGCTCACCGAGACCATCGCCGCCGAGGAGGTGGAGAAGGCCGCCAACTCCGGCGTCTCGCACCGCGGCTCGCGCTGGAAGATGCTGGCCGACCCCAAGCTGCTGCTCTTCTGCTGGATCTACTTCGCCATCCAGCTCTCCATCTACGCCAACACCTTCTGGCTGCCGTCCATCGTGCGCCGGATCGAAGGCCTCACCGACATCACCGTCGGGCTGCTCTCCTCGCTGCCCTGGATCTGCGCGGTGGTCGCCATGTACCTCTCCGCCCGGGTCGGCGACCGGACCGGCAACCGCAAGCCGCTGCTGATCGTCGCGCTGCTCACCGCCGCCGTCGGCACCTACCTCGCCGCGATCGCCTCGCCCTGGCTGGCGCTGGTCTTCCTCTGTGTCGCCGCCATGGGCTTCAAGAGCGCGAGCCCGTTGTTCTGGTCCATCCCGCAGTCCGGGCTGCACCCGCTGGTGCTGGCCCCGGCCATCGCCATCATCAACTCGCTCGGCAACCTCGGCGGCTTCGTCGCGCCGTACGGCTTCGGGCTGATCAAGTCGGCGACCGGCGAGGTCACCTGGGGGCTCTACGCCCTGGCCGCCGCCTCGGTCCTCGCCGCGCTCTCGGTCCTGGCGATCCGGAGGCCGAGCGGGCTGACCGCGCTGAGCGCCGGTGGCGAGGTGCCCGCCGGCGACGGCGCAGGCACGCCTGCCGGCGACGGCGGAGGCACGCCCGCCGGGCCCGGCCCACGCAACCCTGGCGCGGACTCGGTTGCCGACCCGACCAAGCGCGACCTGGCCACCACCGCCGCGTCCGCCCGACCCACCCTGGAGACCCGGTCATGACCAGCACCCCCCGCGTCACCGATGTGCGCGTCGTCCCGATCGCGGGCCACGACAGCATGCTGCTCAACCTGAGCGGCGCGCACGCCCCCTTCTTCACCAGGAACCTGGTGATCCTCACCGACTCGGACGGGCGCACCGGGGTCGGCGAGGTGCCCGGCGGCGAGCGCATCCGGGCCACCCTGGAGGAGGCCCGCGCGCTGATCGTCGGGCGGAACGTCGGCGACTACAACGCGGTACTCGGCGACATCCGGCGCACCTTCGCGGGCCGGGACGCGGGCGGCCGCGGCAACCAGACCTTCGACCTGCGGGTCACCGTGCACGCGGTGACCGCGGTGGAGTCGGCGCTGCTCGACCTGCTCGGGCAGCACCTGGAGGTGCCGGTGGCGGCGCTGCTCGGCGACGGCGTGCAGCGCACCGCGGTCCCGGTGCTCGGCTACCTGTTCTTCGTCGGCGACCGGGAGCGCACCGACCTGCCCTACCGCTCGGCCGCCGACGAACCCGCCGACGCCGACGCCTGGACCCGGCTCAGGCACGCCGAGGCGCTCACCCCGGACGCCGTGGTCGAGCTGGCCAGGGCGGCCCGCGAGCGCTACGGCTTCCGCGACTTCAAGCTCAAGGGCGGGGTGCTGCCCGCCCGCGAGGAGGCCGCGGCGGTGCGCGCGCTGGCCGCGGAGTTCCCGGACGCCAGGGTCACGCTCGACCCGAACGGCGGCTGGCTGCTCGCCGAGGCGATCGAGATCGGCCGCGAGCTCAGAGACGTGCTCGCCTACGCCGAGGACCCGGTCGGCCCCGAGGGCGCCTTCTCCGGGCGCGAGGTGATGGCGGAGTTCAAGCGGGCCACCGGGCTGCCCACCGCCACCAATATGATCGCCACCGACTGGCGCGAGCTCGGCCACACCGTCCGCACCGGCGCCGTCGACATCCCGCTGGCCGACCCGCACTTCTGGACCATGGCCGGTTCGGTGCGGGTGGCCCAGCTCTGCGATGCCTGGGGGCTCACCTGGGGCTCGCACTCGAACAACCACTTCGACGTCTCGCTGGCCATGTTCACGCACGTCGCGGCCGCGGCCCCGGGCACCATCACGGCCATCGACACGCACTGGATCTGGCAGGACGGCCAGCGCGTCACCCGCGAGCCCTACCGCATCGCGGACGGCTCGCTCACCCTCCCGGACCGCCCCGGCCTCGGCGTCGAGCTCGACGAGGAGCGCGTCGCCGCGGCCAACGAGCTCTACCTGCGCGAGGGGCTCGGTGACCGCAACGACGCGGCCACCATGCAGTACCTGGTGCCCGGGTGGACCTTCGACAGCAAGCGGCCCGCGCTGGTCCGCTGAGCCGTCAGCGCACCGGATAGCCGAGCGCGAGGAAGGCGTGCACGGTGCGCAGGAGTTCGCGGGCGAGCGCACGGTCGTCGTCGTGCGCGGGCGGCTCGGGCGACCAGCGGGTGAGGATCTGCTCGGCCTCGGTGGCGAGGTGCAGCAGGGGGAGCCGCTCGGCGGCGAGGTCGGGCAGCCCGAGGACGACGAGGCGGGCACAGCGGTCGATGACGTCGAGCACGGCGAGCAGCTCGGCGGGCACGGCGGTGCCGGAGTGGGTGCCCGCCGCCGCGGCGGCGCCGTGGCAGCGCTGCGCCACCTCGCCGAGCCGCGCGGCCGCCTTCGGTGCCCCGGCGAGGTTGGCGCGAACCGTCGATAGGGCGGTCTCGATGCCGCGCAGCCGGAGGCGGACCATCCGCGGGTCGCGGTCCGCCTCGAACTCGGCGCGGGCGGCGGCGATCGAGGTCGCGGCTGCTCGGACAGGGATGCTGGTCGCTGCGGTCATCGCCCCGCCTTCCGTTCCATCCGGCCTTCCTGAACAGCCGCCCAGGAAGGAATCGGACGTAACATACTCGCGGCCCGGCTGAGCCGCCACCTGGCTTTATGTGGAACAGCGATTCACATAATCCGGCGCCGTGGTGGCGGTCACCCGGCGGGTCAGACCGCTTTGCGCAGCCCCGCGTCGACCAGCAGGTCGGCGCCGGTGGTGCTGGCCGAGCGCGGCGAGCAGAGCAGGACGACGGCGTCCGCGATCTCCTGCGGATCGATCAGCCGCCCGGTCGTGAGCTGCATCATGGCCGCCGCGCCGCCGCCGAGCACGGCGTCCCGGTCCGAGCCGGTGGCCGCGGCGATCACCTCCGCCGCGCCGCCGGGATCGGTCCACCACGGCGTCACCACCGGCCCCGGCGAGACCGTGTTCACCCGGATCCCCTGCGGCCCGTACTCCTCGGAGAGCGCCTTGGTCAGGTTGTTGATCCCGGCCTTGGCCACCCCGTAGTCGACATTGATCGCGCTCGGCACGTGCGCGTGCGTCGAGGAGACATTGACGATCGCCCCGCCGCCGCGGGCCAGCATGAGCGGCACCGCCGCGCGCACCGCCCGCACCGCCGACATGACGTTGAAGTCGAACATGGCGAGCCAGTCGGCGTCGTCCAGCGCGGTGAAGGAGAAGCGGGGGAGGACCGCGCCCGGCGGCGGGCCGCCCGCATTGTTGACCAGCACGTCGACCCCGCCGAAGAGTTCGGCCGCGCGCTCGACGGCCCGCGCCGGTCCCTCCGGAGTGGCGAGGTCGGCGGGTACGTGCACCAGCCGCTCGTCGGCGATCTCGGTCAGCTCCGGCGTCGGGCGCCGGGAGACCGCGACCACCAGCGCGCCCTCCGCGCGCAGCGTGCGGGCGGTGGCGAGCCCGATTCCCTTCGATGCCCCGGTGACCACCGCAATTCGGTCCTGCAGTTGAAGATCCATGCCTGAAGCCTCGCCGGGGCGGGCCGGCGCGGCCGGCGACTTCCGGCCCTTGCGTTCGCGGTGGCGCGGATCGCACCCCCGAGTGAGCCGTCGGCGGATGGGTAGCCTGACGTGAGGACGAACCGACCGACCACAACGACAAGGAGTTCTACGCCTTGGAGGATGTCATCCGGCCGCTCATCGTCTTCGGCGTCACCGTCGCGGTCACCGTGCTCGCGGGGCTGGTCATGGACCGCCTGCTGCGGTACAGCGCGCGGAAACGCCCGGACAACAGATTGCCGCTCCTGCTGCGGCGCCTGCAGTTACCGGTGCAGGTGCTCCTCGGGACGGTGGCCCTGCACTTCACCTACCCCCTCGCGGAGCTGCACCTGCGGCAGGACGCGATGATCCGCAATATCCTCGCCACCATGGCCGTCATGGCCCTGGCCTGGACCGTCATCCGGTTCGCCGACGCGGTGGCGGAGAACACCCTCTCGGCCTACTCGCACCGCACCCAGGACGTGGCGCGGGTGCGGCAGCTGCGCACCCAGCTCGGGCTGGTGCGCCGGATCATCACCTCGATCCTGGTGGTCACCACCGCCGCGGTGGCGATCCTGCTGCTCTTCCCAACCATGCGCACGCTCGGCACCTCGCTGCTCGCCTCGGCGGGCGTGATCGGCATCATCGCCGGTGTCGCCGCCCAGTCCACGCTGAGCAACCTGGTGGCCGGGCTGCAGATCGCCTTCGGCGACTCGGTCAAGATCGGCGACACCGTCGTGGTCGAGGGCGAGTGGGGGACGGTCGAGGAGATCACCCTCGCCTTCCTCACCGTGCGGATCTGGGACGACCGCAGGCTGACCATGCCGGTCTCCTACTTCAACAACCAGCCGTACGAGAACTGGTCGCGCGGTGGTTCGCAGATCACCGGGACGGTGTTCCTGCACCTGGACCACAGCACCCCGATCGACGCGCTCCGCGACCACCTGCGCGAGTACCTGAAGCAGCGGAAGGATTGGGACGGCCGCAACTGGAACCTGCTGGTCACCGACAGCACGCCGACCAATATCGTGGTGCGCGCCTCGATGTCGGCGGCCGACGCCGACGACGTCTGGACGCTGCGCTGCGCGGTGCGCGAGGAGCTCATCGGCTGGCTCGGCCGCAACCATCCCGAGGCGCTGCCCAAGGTGGCGACCGCGGTGATCGGCGGCGGGGAGTTCGGCACGACGTCCGAGCGCGTGCTCGAAGGGGCGGGCGCCGGGCGCTGACCCCGCTCTTCCGGCCCGCGAGACCGGCGCATCCGGTCCGCGGGACCGGGGTTCGGACTGCGGGACCGGCGTCGGGCGAGCCGGAGTTCCGGCT
>NZ_JBHVAK010000063.1:26732-36462 GCF_042667085.1 Nocardia sp. NPDC057353 | reverse complement strand
CCCTCCGGGGGTGCACCCCCTCGCCGCCGGGGCGCCGGGCACCCGGGGGCGGGCGGCGGGCACCCCGGCGGCGGGCGGCGGGCACCCCGGCGGCGGGCGGCGGGCACCGGGCACCGGCGCTGAGCACCGCACACCGGGCGCGGGCTGGGCGCGGGGCGCCGAGGGGCTTTGAGGGGGTGTACCCCCGGAGGGGGTACATCTCCTTTTTCCCTTTTCAAGGGTCAGTTGCGGACTACCTCGACGGGGTCGGTCAGGGCCAGGGCGATAGCTGATCGGTGGGGTGGGAGGGCTTCGACGGCGGCATCGGTCTGGGTGTTGAGATTGCCGACGACGGTGCGGAGCTGGGTGATGCCCGCGGTGAGTTGAGCTATGGCGTCCAGGAGCTGGGCGCCGCCCTGTTCGGCCAGGCGGGGGAGGTCGGCGGCGAGTTCGGCGCCTCGGCCAAGCTGCGCGCTCGCTTCGCGGAGGCGGGTGACGACGGTGCGAAGGAGGGTGCCGAGATCGGTGTCGGGGTCGACGGCACCGCCGACGAGTTCACCGAGACCGGTGAGCTGAGTCCCGGCCTGGGCGGCGACTCCGCGCAGCCCCTCGAGCTTCGCGATGATCTCGACCAGCGCCGGGTCGTCGGCGAAGGGCAGGGCGCGCAGCAGGGGCAGGACCTGGTCGAGCCCGGCGCCGACGGTGGCGGCGGTGCCCTCCACCTGCGCGATGGTGACGCCGGTGGTGTCCAGCGCACCGGCCAGCTGATCGGCCTGCGCCGCCGCCCCGTCGACGGTGTCGTTGAGCAGCGCGACGGCGGAGGTGAGCGAAGCGGCCCCGGTCTTCGCGAAGTCGAGGAAGCCGAGCAGCTGCTCCGCACCACCGCTGAACTGCTCGGCCCCGCCCGCCGCCGCGTCCACCCCGGCATTCAGCAGCTGCGCGGTGAACTGCACCCCGGTCATCCGGCTCCGCGCGTCGGCGGTGGCGGCCAGCGCCGCATCCACCCCCGCCGCCCCGATCCGGTGCGTCACCAGATCGACCGCACCGTCCACGAAGGCGGATTCGGCGTCGGGGTGCGAGCGCACGTTCAGCGTCGCCCGGTGCGGGGCATCGGTGGCCAGCGTGGCCATGGCGTCGGTCAGGTCGGCGGGCAGCGTGATCACCGCGGCATACGCCCCCGCCTCCACCGCATCGGGCGCGACCGCGGTCCAGCTGTACCCACCACCGTCCCGCCCCAGCTGCTCGGCGATCTTCGCCCCGGTGGGGCCGGTATCGGCATTGATAAGGGCGATGCCGGTGGGCGCGGAATCGGTGAAAGCGCAGCTGACGGCGGTGCCCGCGAGCACGGCGGCCGCGAGCGGCAGGGGGAGGCGGAAGATCTTCACGGGCCCCGACCGTAGCCGGCGAATTTGGCGGTACCGCCCCGGAAACTCTGAGAGTTCAGTGAGGCGGCCGCGGCGGCAGATCCAGCACCAGCCGCACCCCGCCCAGCACGCCGTCGTCGAAATACGCCCGCCCCCGGTGCAATCGAGCCTGCTGCGCCACCAGTGCCAGCCCGAGCCCGGAGCCGCCCTTGCCCGCCGCGCTGCCCCGGAAGAAGCGCGCGAACACCCGCTCGCGCTCCGCCTCCGGCAGCCCGCTGCCGTTGTCGTCCACGGTCAGCACGATGTGCCCGTCCGCCCGCCGGTGCGCCGCGACCAGCGCCTCGGTGGCCCCGCCGTGCCGGACCGAGTTGGCCAGCGCGTTGTCCACCGCCAGCCGGAGCCCGGCGGGCAGCCCGGTGGTGACCAGCTCGGCATCGGTCTCGATCCGCACCGTCAAGCCGGGGAAGTGCCGCATGGCGTCGTGCGCGGCCTGGTCGCAGAGCTCGGCCACGTCGGTGGGCACGTGGTCGCGGTCCTGCACCAGGTCGCCGGTGGCCAGCCGCTCCAGCGCGGCCAGCGTGGTCTCCACCCTGGTCTGGCCGCGCTGCAGGTCGGCGAGGATCTCGGCGCGCTGGGTCTCGTCCAGGTCGAGGGTGCGCAGCACCTCCAGGTCCGTGCGCATGGCGGTGAGCGGGGTGCGCAGCTCGTGCGCGGCGACGGCGGCGAAGTCGCGCGCGGTCTCCAGTGCGGCGGCGGTCTCGGCCTGCGCCCGGTCCACCCGCTGCAGCATGGTGTTCACCGCGTCGGCCAGCTTCTCCGCCTCGTGCACGCCGCGCGCGGCGACCGGGTGCGCGGCGTCCGGGTCAGGGAAGGCGCTGCGCGCGCTGACCTGCCCGGTGAGCCGGGTGATCGGCCGCACGGCGGCCCCGGCGAGCAGCCAGCCGAGCGCGGCGGCGGCCGCGATGGCCAGCAGTGCGCCGCCGAGCACCCAGCGCTGTTGCTGCGCGGTCAGCTCCGCGGCGTCGGCGGCCGGGATGCCGATCGCGACGACCCGGCCCGCAGGCTGGTTCGTGGAGGTGGTCAGCACCCGGTAGGGCACCCCGCCGACCTCCTCGGTGCGCGAGCCCAGCGGTAGCTCGGGCAGTTGCGGCGGGCTGGCCGCGGTGACGGTGCCGCCGTCCCGCACGGTCACCGACAGCTCGGCGCCGAGCCCCATCAGCCCGAGGAAGTTCACCGCGACCACCGGCTCGATCAGGATGATCCTGGAGGCGATGCCGAGCTGCTGGTCGATCTGCTGCAGGTTGTTGCGCTCGATGGCGCCGAGGCTGATCAGGCTGATCAGCGTCACCACCACGACGGCGCCCGCGGCGGCCGAGCCCGCGACCCGGGTGCGCAGCGAGAAGGAGCGTCTCACCGGGGCGGGCGCAGCACGAAGCCGACGCCGCGGATGGTGTGCAGCAGCCGCGGCGTGCCGTCGGCCTCCAGTTTGCGGCGCAGGTAGCCGACGAAGACGTCGACCACATTGGTGTCGGCGACGAAGTCGTACCCCCACACCAGCTCCAGCAGCCGCTCCCGGCCGAGCACGACGCCGGTGTTCCTGGCCAGCGTGGAGAGCAGCTCGAATTCCCGCTTGGTCAGCTCGACCTCGGCGCCGTGCAGCAGCGCGCGGTACCCGGCCACGTCCACCTCCAGCGGCCCGATGGTGATGGCGCCGGGCGCGGAGGGGACCACCGGGTCGGTGCGGCGGCGCAGCAGCGCGCGGATCCTGGCCACCAGCTCGGCCAGCACGAAGGGCTTGACCAGGTAGTCGTCGGCGCCGGACTCCAGCCCGGAGATCCGGTCGTCGACCGAGGCGCGGGCGCTGAGCACGCAGATCGGCACCTCGTTGCCCATGGCGCGGAGCGCGGTCACCACCCCGGCGCCGTCCAGCACCGGCATGTTCATGTCCAGCACGATGGCGTCCGGGGTGTGTTCGCTCACGCTGCGCAGCGCGAGCGCGCCGTCCCTGGCCACCAGCACCTGGAAGCCGGAGAGGCGCAGTCCGCGCTCCACCGATGCGAGCACATCCTCGTCGTCGTCCACCACGAGCACAGTCGGGGAACTCATAGCCTCATTCTCCACGGACAGCAGAACGGCCGGGTCCCGCGGGACCCGGCCGTCGCTGTGCATCAGTACTGCGAGCAGGTGTCGGCGACACGCTGCAGGACTCCGGCGAGCTGCTGGGTGCGCGGGTCGTTCTGCGCCTCCTGTGCGGCCTCGGGGTTCTCGTCGATGGCGCGCTGCAGCTCGGCGCGGCGCTGCTCGACCGGGACGTCGAAGCGCGCGGCCAGCTCGGCCTTCTGCTCGGGGTAGGAGTCGAGCAGCGCGGCGACCTGCGGCGCCTCCTTGTGCAGCGCGGCGTCCACCTGGGCGAAGCTGCAGTCGGAGGCCAGCAGCGGCTCGGCCAGCTGGTCCAGCGGAGCCGCCGAGGCCGCGCCCGACGAGAGCAGGACGCCGACGGCGGCGATCCCGCTCGCGGCGAAGGAGGCGACGATGGGGCGACTGCGGAAGGACTTCATGTGTAGCTCCAGATCATCGGAGGTGCGCCGCCCTCGCGGACGGCGATCACCCGAAGGGTATTGCCGTGAACTGGCATGCCCATGAAGCGTCTCTGTGGAAACTGTGAGGACCGATTGTCGCGAAATCGTAAAGTGCGCTACTCGCCGGTGGGGAAGGTCAGCCGGACCCGGTCCTCGAACGCGGTGAGCACCGCCGGATCCTCGATCGTCGCGGGCATCTCGACCTCTTCCCCGGCGGTGATCTGCCGGATCGTGCGCCGCAGGATCTTCCCGGACCTGGTCTTCGGCAGCGCCGTCACCACCACGACGCCGTGCAGCGCGGCGATCGCCCCGATCTGCTCGCGCACCCGGGCGATCAGCGCGGCCTCCAGCTCCTCCGGATCGACCTCGACCCCGGCCTTGAGCACCACGTAGGCCAGCGGCCGGTGCCCCTTGAGCTCGTCCGGCACCCCGACCACCGCGCACTCCGCCACCGCCGGGTGCCTGGCGACCGCGGCCTCGATGCTGCCCGCGGAGAGCCGGTGCCCGGCCATGTTGATCACGTCGTCGCTGCGGCCGAGCACGAAGAGGTAGCCGTCCTCGTCGAAGTAGCCGGAGTCGCCGGTCAGGTAGTGGCCGGGGAAGGCGGCGGTGTAGCTGCGGTCGAAGCGCTCGTCGTCGTTCCAGAGCCCGGTCAGCGTGCCCGGCGGCAGCGGCAGCCCGATGACGATATTGCCCTCGGTGCCCGCGGGCACCGGGTTGCCGACGGCGTCGAGCACCCGGATCCGGTAGCCGGGCACCGGCACGCTCGCCGAGCCCGGCTTGATCGGCAGCTGCTGCAGCCCGAGCGGGTTGGCGCAGATCGGCCAGCCGGTCTCGGTCTGCCACCAGTGGTCGACCACCGGGCAGTCGGGGCGGTCGGCGAGCAGCACGTCGGCGGCCCACTCGTAGGTGGCCGGGTCGAGCCGCTCGCCCGCGCAGAAGAGCGCGCGCAGCCCGGAGAGGTCGGAGCGGTGCGCCAGCGCGGCGTCCGGGTCGGCCCTGCGGATGGCGCGCAGCGCGGTCGGCGCGGTGAACAGCACCCTGACCTTCTGCTCCTGCACGATCCGCCAGAACACCCCGGCGTCCGGCGTGCCGACCGGCTTGCCCTCGTACATCAGCGTGGTCGCGCCGACCAGCAGCGGCGCATAGACGATGTAGGAGTGGCCGACAACCCAGCCGACGTCGGAGGCGGCCCACATCACCTGCCCGGGGCCCACGTCATAGATATTGCGCATGGACCAGGTGAGCGCGACCGCGTGCCCGCCGTTGTCCCGCACGACGCCCTTCGGCTTCCCGGTCGTGCCCGAGGTGTAGAGGATGTAGAGCGGGTCGCTCGCCGCGACCGGCACCGGGTCGGCGGCCGGGGCGTCGCGCACCGTCTCCTCCCAGTCCAGCCAGCGCACCGCGCCCGCGGGCTCGTCGCTGAAATCTTTGGCCGGACCCCACTGCGGCCGCTGCTTGACGATCACCGGCGCGCTGGAACCGGCCAGCTCCAGCGCCCGCTCGACCATCGGCAGGTAGTCGATGTTCCGGGTCGGCTCCAGCCCGCCCGAGGCGGTGATCAGCAGCACCGGCTCGGCGTCGGAGATCCTGGCGGCCAGCTCCGGCGCCGCGAAGCCGCCGAAGACCACCGAGTGCACCGCGCCGATCCGGGCGCAGGCCAGCATGGCGACCACGGCCTCCGGGATCATCGGCAGATAGATCACGACACGATCGCCCGCCCGCACCCCGAGCCCGGCCATGGCGCCCGCGAAGCGCGCCACCCGGTCCAGCAGCTCGGTGAAGGTGAGCGTCCTGGTCACCAGCTCGCCGGGTTTGGTCATCGAGGAGACGTGGATCAAGGCGGGTAGATCACCGCGGCCCGCCGCGATGTGCCGGTCGATGGCGTTCACCGAGGTGTTCACCGTGGCGTCCGGGAACCATCTGGCCACGGGGCGGTTGGCGGGCTCGACGATCTTGCCGGGCGGGACCTCCCACTCGACGTCCTGGGCGGCCGCCGCCCAGAACTCCGCGGGATCCACCAGGCTGGTCTGGTAGACCGGCCGATATTCGTGTTCGGTGCTCACCGGTGCTCCCTCGTTCGCCTGTCCTGCGATGTCTACTCGGTGACCTTCCGCTCGGCTGCACCCGCCTCGATAGATCAGCACGATTGTGGCAGACTTCACGCGACGCCCGGACGGGTGCCGCGACCTCCGGTTTTGCCTGGAACAGGCAATTCCAGGTCCGTTCCCGTAGACGGCGTCACCCGAGACGTTATTGATCCGTTAGAATCCGATGTCACTTGTTTGGGCCGTCGCAGACGCAATTTCTCGGCCAGCCGCACCTCTCGGCCAGCTCCACTTGTCGAGCCAAGCACGCGATTGTGGAGGTTCGCCGATGGTGCGTGGCGGAGGCCAGTTTGGAAAGTGAGTGGGAGATGCGTGACGCCGCTAGGTCCGGCAGGAAGCGCTGGGCGCTCGGCAACTGGGACCTGCGCTGGAAGGTCACGGCCGTGCTCGCCGTGCCGCTGGCGGTCGCGGTCGGTCTCGGCGTATCGAGGATCACCTCGGAGTTCTCCGAGGCCAATCGGCTCGCCGGGGTCGCCGAGAACGTGACCGCGATTCCGGCCGTCACCGGCCTGAGCGCGAACGTCGCGACCGTCGTCGGTTCCCAGATGGTGTCGCTGATGCCCGGCTCGTCGGTGGTCACCGATCAGAACCTGGCCGACCTCGGCAAGGCGATCGGCGAGGCCGAGGGCGCCGCGGGCAGCCTGGACGGCGTCGCCGGTGCCCGCGCGGCGCTGGACAGCATGATCAACGACGCCAAGGCCGTGCAGACCCAGGGCAAGTCGCCGACGCTGCAGTACTCGGACGGGCTCGGCGTGATCGACCGGGTCCGCAACAACAGCATCCGGATCGTGGAATCGGCCGTCGGCCAGGTCAGCGACCCCGGCGTGGACCAGGCCAAGCTGCGGCTGGTCGACTCGCTGAACACCCGCGCCACGCTGGTCACCGAGCTGGCGGGCTTCGCCGAGGTGCTGCGCGACCGGGAAGCCGGTGTGCAGGCCTTCCTCACCGGCGCCGCCGCCGAGCGGCAGCTGCTGAACGTGCTCGCCAACCGCTTCCCGGCGGGCGACACCTCGATCGCCGACCTGCGCGCGGGCATCGACACCCGCACCGAGCTGCTCACCGGCCCCGCGGCCACGGCCGGTCAGCTGCCCATCGGCGAGCTCAAGAACTCGCTCACCGGCAGCCTCGACGTCTACGAGCGGGTGGTCGCCAAGGCCACCCGGGACATCGACACCGCGATGAACTCGCTGGCCTCGACCGCCAACCGGGACGCCTTCACCTACACCGCCGTCGTCATCGCGACCATCCTGGCCGCGCTGCTGCTCGCCGTGTTCGTCGCGCGCTCGATGATCGTGCCGCTGCACCGGCTGCGGCTGGCCGCGCTGCGGGTCGCGGAGAGCGACCTGCCGCACGAGGTCGCCCAGCTCCGCAACGGCGCCGCCCCCGAGGATGTGCCGCTGGAGCCGATGCCGATCCGCAGCTCCGAGGAGATCGGCCAGCTGGCCCGCGCCGTCGACGACATCCACGGCCAGGCGCTGCGCCTCGCGAGCGACCAGCAGGCGATGCGCGCCCAGGTCAACGACATGTTCGAGACCCTGGCCCGGCGCTCCAAGTCGCTCGTCGACCACCAGCTGAGCCTGATCGAGGCGATGGAGTACGACGAGAAGGACCCGCGGCTGCTGGAGAACCTCTTCCGGCTCGACCACCTCGCCGCCCGCATGCGCCGCAACGGTGACAACCTGCTCATCCTGGCGGGCACCAAGCAGCGCAGGGCCAAGTCGGCCCCGGTCGAGATCGCCGACGTGCTGCGCGCCGCCATCTCCGAGGTGGAGGACTACGAGCGGGTCAAGCTCGGCGCCACCCCGCGCGGCTCGCTCAAGGAACCCGCCGCCTCCGACCTCGCGCACCTCTTCGCCGAGCTGCTCGACAACGCGCTGCGCGCCTCGCCGCCGGAGACCGACGTCAAGTTCACCTTCGCGCAGGCGCACGACCAGGGGCTGCTGATCGAGGTCGCGGACCGCGGCATCGGCATGCCGCCGCCGGAGATGGCCGAGATCAACCGCAAGCTGGAGAAGACCGCGGAGCCCGGCCCGGACACCGCCCGGCACATGGGGCTGTTCGTGGTCGGCAGGCTGGCCGAGCGGCACGGGCTGACCGTGCGGCTGCGGCCCACCTTCGACACCGCGCGCGATCCAGGCGTGACCGTGACCGTGCACGTCCCGGTCGGGCTGATCGTCTCCGGGCAGGCCGTCAAGGCCGCGCCCGCGGTGCCGTCGCCCGGCCAGCCGCAGCGGCCGCAGCCCGCGGCGCCCGCCGCCCCCGCGACGCCCGCCGCGCCGATGCAGACCCGATCGATCCAGCGGACAACGGGAGGAAACGTCATGGTGACCGTTGATCCCGGGGTCAGCGGGCCGATCTCCGCCGGCTCGGGCAGCGGTGCGCCGCCCGCGGCCGCCGGTGCCGGTGGCGGGCTGCCACAGCGGCAGCCGGGCAATGCCATGGCCAAGGCGAGCGGGCCGTCGGGTGGGGCGAGCCTGCGCTCGGCCTCCGAGGCGGCGCCCGCGGCCGGGTCCGGGACCACGCCGCAGCGGGGCAAGTTGGCGGCCGCGAACCTGCCGAAGCGGAATGTCGGCGGTGCGCAGCCGGGGAGCCCGCAGGGTGCGCCCGGTGGTACGCCGCCGCGGGCGCCCGCGGCGAACGGGACCGGTGGGTTGCCGCAGCGTCAGCCGGGTGCCAACGGTGCGCCCGCGGCCGCCGGTGGGTTGCCGCAGCGGCAGCCCGCGGGCAACGGTGTCCCCGCGGGTGACGCGGCGCCGTCGTCCGGGCCGGTGAACCTGGCGGGTGCGCCCGCCGAGCCGCGGACCGAGCGGCCGGGCGGGTTGCCGCAGCGGCAGCCGGGTGCCTCGGGTGCCCCGCGGCCCGCGCCCGGGATCTCGCATCCGGGGACCGGCGCCGTTCCGCAGCGCCGCCCCGGTGCGGAGGCGCCCTCCGGGCTGCCGCAGCGGGAGCCGCGGGAGACGCCGCTGCCCGCGCGCGAGGTGCCGCTGGCGTCCAGGGAGACCGGGTTGCCGCAGCGGCAGCCCGGCGCGCAGGGTCCCGCCGCGCGGGATGGCGGTCTGCCGCAGCGCGGTGCCGACGGTCCGGCGCGCGACGGTGGGCTGCCGCAGCGCGGGACCGGGTTGCCGCAGCGTGGAGAGGTCGGGCCCGGCGGTCGCGAGGGCGGGTTGCCGCCGCGCGACGGGCTCGTCGGCCGCGACGGTGGGCTGCCCCAGCGGGGCGAGAACGGCTCGCCGTCCGGCGGGTTGCCGCAGCGCGGGGAGAACGGTCTCCCGCAGCGCGACGGCGGTCTCCCGCAGCGCGGCGAGGGTGGTCTCCCGCAGCGCGGTGAAGGTGGCTTGCCCCAGCGCGGCGAGAACGGTCTGCCGTCTCGCGACGGTGGCCTACCGCAGCGCGGTGAGGGCGGTCTCCCGTCTCGCGACGGTGGTCTGCCCCAGCGCGGCGAGGGCGGTCTGCCGTCCCGCGACGGTGGTCTTCCGCAGCGGGGCGAGAACGGTCTGCCGTCCCGCGACGGCGGCCTGCCCCAGCGTGGGGAGAATGGCCTACCCCAGCGGGGCGAGAATGGTCTGCCGTCCCGTGACGGCGGCCTGCCGCAGCGCGGGGAGAACGGCCTACCCCAGCGGGGCGAGAATGGTCTGCCGTCCCGTGACGGCGGCCTGCCGCAGCGCGGGGAGAACGGCCTACCCCAGCGGGGCGAGAACGG
>NZ_JBHVAK010000063.1:0-26632 GCF_042667085.1 Nocardia sp. NPDC057353 | reverse complement strand
GGCCTACCCCAGCGGGGCGAGAATGGTCTGCCGTCCCGTGACGGCGGCCTGCCGCAGCGCGGGGAGAACGGCCTACCCCAGCGGGGCGAGAACGGCTTGCCGTCCCGTGACGGTGGTCTTCCGCAGCGCGGGGAGAACGGTCTGCCACAGCGCGACAGCGGCCTGCCCCAGCGTGGGGAGAACGGCCTGCCCCAGCGGGGTGAGAACGGTTTCCCGCCGCGCGACGGCGGCCTCCCGCAGCGGGGCGACAACGGCCTCCCGCAGCGCGGCGAGAGCTTGCCGCAGCGCGGCGAGGCGGGCCGCCCGCAGGGCGGGGAGAACGGCCTGCCGGGCCTCCCGCAGCGCGGCGAGAACGGCCTGCCGTCCCGGCAGCCGGGCGCGCAGACCCCGCCGGGACTCCCGCGCCGCAACCCGGGCGCCATGGTGGCCCCGCACGAGCCGGTCCCGCCGAGCATCGCGCTCCCGCGCCGCGCCCCGGCCGCGCCGCCCTCCGGCGAGCAGCCCGAGGTCGGCGCGGAGACCGGCAGGCACAGCAGGGCCAACCCGCAGCGCACCGCGTCGTTCTTCCAGAGCAGGCTGCAGCCCGCCCCCGAGGGCGGCGCCGCGGCGGGCGGTTCGCCGATCTTCGCCGAGATGATGTCGGCCTGGCTCTCCGACCCCGACCCGAGCCGCTCCGAAGCGGCCGCCGCCTTCGAGTCGCCCGGCGACGAGGGCTGGCTGGCCGCGCGCAGGGCCAGCGAGGCGCAGTCGGAGAACCGGACCGCCGCGGGCTTGCCGCAGCGCAGTCCGGGTGTTCGACTCGTTCCCGGCGGCGTGAGCGGCTCGGCGAACCGGACCCCGCCGCGCGATCCCGAAACCATCAGGTCCAGCCTGAGTCGTCACCAGCAGGGTGTCCGGGATGGCCGCGCCATGAAAGCAATGAACCTAACCGGAGATAAAGGAGACCTATGAACCCCGATCTAGGTGGTACGAACCGTCAGCTGGATTGGCTGGTTTCGAACTTCGCCAACGAGGTTCCCGGCGTGGCCCACGCAGTCCTGGTCTCCGCTGACGGCCTACTCATGGCCGCGAGTGCGCAACTGCCCGTCGACCGGGCCGAACAGCTCTCCGCGGTGACCGCAGGCCTGGCCAGTCTCTCGGTCGGGGTGTCGAATCTGTTCGAAGGCGGTACGGTACTGCAATCCGTCGTCGAGATGGAGCACGGCTACCTGCTGCTGATGGCTGTGGGCGACGGGTCGTACCTCGCGGTGCTGACCAATACCTCCTGCGATATCGGCCAGGTCGGATACGAAATGGCCTTGTTGGTGGAGCGTGTGGGCCAGACGGTGCAGGCCACCCCACGCGTCACGATGGGTTCCTGATGGTGGGATGGACATAGACGATCACCGCATGGGAGGCGCCGAGCCCAGTCTCGTTCGCCCGTACTCGCTGACCGCGGGCCGCACGAGGCCTGCGGTCGAGTTGGCGTTGGAGGCACTCGTCGCTTCCCATCCGGTCGCCCTCGAGCGGCAGTTCGAACTGTCCAACATCGAAACGTCCATCGTGGAGTTGTGCAGAGAATCGCCGTCCGTCGCCGAGGTGGCGGCCCGGCTCGGGATACCGATCGGCGTAGCCCGGGTCCTCGTGGCAGACCTCATCGAGGCGGGCCATGTCCGCGTCTCGGCGACTTTGAAAGACGATTCCAGCGACGATGAGCGTCGCGAGCTGATCGAAAGGGTTCTCAGTGGACTCCGGCGTATTTGATTCGACGGCGCAGGTCGACACCCGCACCAGCAAGCCGACGTCGGCGAAGATCGTGGTAGCGGGGGGTTTCGGCGTCGGCAAGACCACCATGGTCGGCGCCGTCTCGGAGATCGTCCCGCTCCGCACCGAGGCGCTGGTCACCAATGCCAGCACCGGAATCGACAACCTGACCGGCATCCCGATGAAGTCCACCACCACCGTGGCCATGGACTTCGGCCGGATCAGCCTCGCCGACGACCTGGTCCTCTACCTGTTCGGCACGCCGGGGCAGTACCGCTTCTGGTTCATGTGGGACGACCTGATCCGCGGCGCCATCGGCGCCGTGGTCCTGGTCGACACCCGCAGGCTGGAGGACAGCTTCGCCGCGGTCGACTACTTCGAGGCGCGCAACCTGCCGTTCCTGGTGGCGCTCAACGAGTTCGACGACGCGCCGCGGTACCCGCTGGAGGACATCCGGCAGGCGCTCGCGGTCCCCGCCGACGTGCCGATCATGTCGATCGACGCGCGGCGGCGGGAGCCGGCCAAGCAGGCGCTGGTCTCGCTCACCGAGTACGCGCTGCGCAAGGTGATGCAGGGCTACTGAGCGCGGCCGCGTGGGCACGTCCGCACGAGAACTGATCGATCGGCTGCTCGACCCCGGCACGTTCGCGAGCTGGGACTCGGCACCCGTTCCGGTCGCGGAATCGCGCGCGTACCGGGCGGAGCTGGCGGCGGCCGCCGCGGCAGCGGGCACCGACGAGTCGGTGCTCACCGGTGAAGGGCTGCTGCGGGGCCGCCGGGTCGCGGTGATCGCGTGCGAGTTCGGCTTCCTGGCCGGCTCGATCGGGGTCGCCGCGGCGGAGCGGATCACCGCGGCGGTCGAGCGCGCCACCGCGCTCGGGCTGCCGCTGGTCGCCTCGCCGACCTCCGGCGGCACCCGCATGCAGGAGGGCACCGTCGCCTTCGTGCAGATGGTGAAGATCGCCGGTGCGGTGGCGGCGCACAGGGCGGCGGGCCACCCCTACCTGGTGTACCTGCGCAGCCCGACCATGGGCGGGGTCTTCGCGTCCTGGGGTTCGCTGGGGCACATGACCTTCGCCGAGCCGGGCGCGCTGATCGGCTTCCTCGGGCCGCGGGTCTACGAGGCGCTGTACGGCGAGCCGTTCCCGGCCGACGTGCAGACGGCGGAGAACCTGTACCGGCGCGGGGTGATCGACGGGGTCGTCGGGCTCACGGTGTTCCGGCGGATCGCCTACCGGGCGCTGAGCGTGCTCAGCGGGGTGGTCGTCCCCGACCGGACCACCGGTAAAGCCGACCGGTTCGTTCCCTCGGCGGCCGAGAGTGCGCCGCCCGCTTGGGAATCGGTGCTCATCTCGCGCAGGCCGGACCGGCCCGGGCTGCGCGACCTGCTGCGCCACGTCACGCACCGGGTGCCGCTGAGCGGGACCGGACAGGGCGAGCACGACCGCACCGTCGTGCACGCGCTCGCCCGCTTCCGCGGACAGCCGTGCATCGTCTTCGGCCACGACCGAGCCGGCTACGGACTCGAGGCGATGGGACCCGCGGCGCTGCGTGAGGCGCGGCGCAGCATGGCGCTCGCGCGGGAGCTCGACCTTCCGCTGGTGCTGGTGATCGACACCGCGGGGGCGGCGCTCTCCAAGGAGGCCGAGGAGCGCGGGCTCGCGCCGGAGATCGCCCGCTGCATCGCCGACCTCGTCACCCTGCCCACCCCGACCGTCTCGCTGCTGCTCGGCCAGGGCGCGGGCGGCGGCGCGCTGGCCCTGCTCCCCGCCGACCGGGTGCTCGCCGCCACGCACGCCTGGCTGGCGCCGCTGCCGCCGGAGGGGGCGAGCGCCATCGTGCACCGGGACACCGAACACGCCGCCGAGCTGGCGGCCGCGCAGCGGATCGGCGCCGCCGACCTGCGCGCCGACGGCGTGGTGGACCGGATCGTGCCCGAGCTGCCGGACGCCGCCGCCGAGCCGGTGGAGTTCGCCCGCAGGACCGTCGCGGTGATCGCGGACGAGCTGGCCGGGCTGCGCGCCGCGCCGGTCGGCGACCGCGCGGCGACCAGGTACCGCCGCTACCGCGGCCTCGGCCTCCCGGACCAGGTGGGCGAACACACCGGAAAGCGTCGTTGACGCTGCGCCGAACCTTTCCTACGGTCGGTTGTGTGACTTTCCGAAGCGATAAGAGCGCTGTACCGACGATCGTCCTGCCCGACGGGAACGTGATCCCGCAACTCGGCTTCGGAGTGTTCCAGGTACCCGCGGACGAGGCGGCCACCGTGGTGGCCAAGGCGCTCGAGGTGGGCTACCGCAGCATCGACACCGCCGCCATCTACGGCAACGAGGAGGGCACCGGCCGCGCCATCCGCGAGTCCGGGCTGCCCCGCGACGAGGTCTACGTGACCACCAAGCTGTGGAACGCCGAGCAGGGGTACGACTCCACGCTGCGCGCCTTCGACGCGAGCATGCAGCGGCTCGGCCTGGAGTACCTCGACCTCTACCTGGTGCATTGGCCGGTGCCGAAGTTCGACCGCTACGTCGACACCTTCAAGGCCTTCCAGGCGCTCAAGGCCGACGGTCGGGTGCGCTCGATCGGCGTCTCCAACTTCACCCCGGCCCACCTGGAGCGGATCATCGCCGAGACCGGCGAGATCCCCGCGGTCAACCAGGTCGAGCTGCACCCGCGGTTCACCCAGGCGCCGCTGCGCTCGTTCCACCAGTCGCACGCCATCGCCACCGAGGCGTGGAGCCCGCTCGGCCAGGGGCAGGTGCTGGACGACCCGGTCATCACCTCGATCGCCAAGCAGCTCGAGCGCACCCCGGCCCAGGTCGTCATCCGCTGGCACCTGCAGCTCGGCAATATCGTGATCCCCAAGTCGGTGACGCCGGAGCGCATCGCGTCGAACTTCGACGTCTTCGGGTTCGAGCTCACCGGCGAGCAGGTCGAGGCGATCAGCGGGCTGAACGCCGACGCCCGCATCGGCGGCGACCCGGACACCCTCACCGCCGGGTTGGAGTAGCCGCGCCGGTCAGCGCTTCCTACCGATACCGAGGTACTCGGTGAGTTCGGCGGCCGCGGCGCCGCCTGCGCGGTTGGCGCCGACGGTGCTGGCCGAGGGGCCGTAGCCGATCAGGTGGATACGCGGGTCGGCGGCGACCCTGGTGGCCAGCCGGCCGTCCATAGTGATCCCGCCGCCGGGCCCGCGCAGCCGCAGCGGGGCGAGGTGGTCGAGCGCGCTGCGGAAGCCGGTGGCCCAGAGGATCACGTCGGCGCGCTGCGTGCGGCCGTCGGCCCAGCGCACGCCGTTCGGTTCGATGGCGCTGAACATGGGGTGCCAGTCGAGGACGCCGCGGGCGCGGGCGGCGCGCAGCCGGTCGTCGAGCGGGAGCCCGGTGACCGAGACGACCGAGCCGGGCGGGAGGCCGCGGCGCACCCGGTCCTCGACCCTGGCCACGGCGGCGCGGCCGTCCTCGGGGGTGAACGGGGTCTCCCGGAAGCGCGGCTCGGTGCGGGAGACCCAGGTGGTGCCGGCCACCGTCGAGATCTCGTCCAGCAGCTGCACCGCGGAGATGCCCGCGCCGACCACCACCACGTGCTGCCCGGCGAACTCGCCGGGCGTGCGGTAGTCGTGGGTGTGCAGCTGCCTGCCGCGGAAGGTCCCCGCCCCGGGATAGTGCGGCACGAACGGGTGCTCCCAGGTGCCGGTGGCGTTCATCAGCCCGCGCACCCGCAGCGTGCCCGCCGTGTCGGTCTCGACGGCCAGCTCGGGCGCGCGGTCGCAGACCACCGAGACCGTGACCGGCCGGTGCACCCGCAGGTCGAAGCGCTGCTCGTAGCGCTCGTAGTAGCGGGGGACGGCGGTGGCGGCGGGCGCGCTCGCGGAGCCGGGCGGCAGGGTCTCGGCGAACTCCATGCCGGGCAGGTCGTGCACCCGGTTCACGGTGCTCAGCGTGAGCGTCGGCCAGCGGAACTGCCAGGCGCCGCCGGGGCCGGGGGCGTGGTCGACGACCAGGAAGTCGTGCTCCGGGCGCAGGCCGCGGCGGCGCAGGTGGTAGGCCGCGGAGAGCCCGGCCTGGCCGGCGCCGAGCACCAGGATGTCGTAGTCGGTCGGCACGGCAGCGATGCTAGCCGCCGACGCGGCGTGATCCGGCTCGCGTGCCGGGGTGGCCGGTGCTCGCTGTGGCAGAGTTGGAGCTGGAAGTGGTCGGTATTCAGCCGGGGAGGACGCATGCTCGGAGTCAACCGCGACGGTGACGTCGTCGGCATCGAACTACAGCGCGAGGATCGCCGGAACGCGCTCAACACCGAACTGGTGATCGCGCTGCGCGAGGCGGTGCTCGCCGCGGTCGCCGACGAGGCGCGCGCCATCGTCATCTCCGGCAGCGGCAAGGTCTTCAGCGCGGGCGCCGACCTCTCCGGCATCTACTCGGAGGACTTCCTGGACGAGCTGATGGCGATGCTGCACACCATCGAGGCCGCGCCGGTGCCGGTGCTCAGCGCCATCCACGGCGCCGCCTACGGCGCGGGGGTGCAGCTGGCGCTCGCGTCCGACCTGCGGGTGGTCGCCCCCGACGCCTACATCGCGATCCCGGCGGCCCGGCTCGGCGTCTCCGTGGACCGGTGGACCGCGCACCGGCTGGCCTCGCTGATCGGCGGCGGCCCGGCCCGCACCGTGCTGCTCGGCGCCGAGCAGATCTCCGCCGCGGACGCCTACACCTTCGGCTTCGCGAACAAGATCGGCACCGTCGCCGACGCGCACACCTGGGCGAAGTCCATCGCCGAGCTCGCGCCGCTCTCGCTCCGGCACCTCAAGCTGGTGCTGAACGACGACGGCACCAGGCAGCCGGAGAACGCGCAGCAGCGCGCCGCGCTCGCCGCCGCGTGGAGCAGCGAGGACGCCGCCGAGGCCAGACTGGCGCGCGAGCAGAAGCGCGCCCCGAGATTCCTGGGACGCTGATGAAGATCCGTACCGCCGCCGCCTTCGGGCTCGCCGCCGCCGGGCTGACCTGGGTGGTCCGCGCCGCATGGGGGCTGCCGTCGGCGCTGGGCGCCGGGGCCACCGCCATCCAGCCGATCGCCACCGGCGCGATCGGCTACCGGGACCGCCGCTTCCACAACACCGAGCCGAGCTCGGCCATCGACCCGCAGGACGGCGGCTCGCTGCTGGTCTCCGCCGTCACCGGGCGCGGGGCCGGGCGGCCGCGCGGCCGGGTGCCGCTGGTCGAGCCGGAGCTGCCGCGGGACGCCGCCGAGCTCGCCGTCACCTGGTACGGCCACGCGACCGCGCTGGTCGAGGTGGACGGCTACCGGGTGCTCGCCGACCCGGTGTGGAGCAACCGGGTCTCGCCGTCCGAGCTGGTCGGCCCGGCCCGGCTGCACCCGGTGCCCGGCGCGCTGGAGGCGCTGCCCGCGCTGGACGCGGTGATCATCTCGCACGACCACTACGACCACCTGGACAAGCCGACCGTGCTCGGGCTGGTCCGCACCCAGGTCGCGCCGTTCGTGGTGCCGCTCGGCATCGGCGCGCACCTGCGGCGCTGGGGCGTGCCGGAGCACCGCATCGTCGAGCTGGACTGGGGCGGCGAGGTCACGCTGCCAGGCCGGGCGGGCGGGCTCACCCTGACCTGCACCGAGGCCAGGCACTTCTCCGGCCGCGGGCTGGTGCGCAACACCACGCTGTGGGCCTCCTGGTCGATCGTCGGCCCGACCCGCCGGGTCTACTTCGGCGGCGACACCGGCTACACCGCGGCCTTCGCCCAGGCGGGTGCGGCCATCGGCCCGTTCGACCTCACCCTGCTCCCGGTCGGCGCCTACGACGTGCGCTGGCGGGACATCCACATGAATCCGGAGGAGGCCGTGCACGCGCACGCCGACCTCAACCGCGGCGACGCGGGGCACGGGCTGCTGGTGCCGATCCACTGGGCCACCTTCAACCTGGCGTTCCACCCCTGGTCCGAGCCGGTGCGCAGGCTTGTTTCGGCGGCCGAGCAGGCGGGCACTCCCATCGCGATTCCGCGCCCCGGCCAGCGGCTGGACCTCGCAACCCCGGCGGCGCTGGATTCGTGGTGGGAGAATGTGGACAAAACAGGCACCAAACCGGAGGAGCAGCGATGAGTTTCGCGGACAATCTCAAGGGCCTCGTCAGCAAGGGCAAGGACGCGGCGGCGAAGAACTCCGACAAGATCACCCAGGCCGTCGACAAGGCCGGTGACTTCGTCGACCAGAAGACCAAGGGGAAGTACAGCAGCCAGATCGCCAAGGGGAAGGAGGCCGCCAAGAAGGCGATCCCGCCGGAGCAGCCCGGCGGCCACCAGCCCGGTGGCCCGCAGTACCCCGGCGGCCCGCGGCCCTGACCTCCGCTCGGGAGCGCCGGTATGGCCCGCCGTGAGTTCGGTGGCGTCCCGGTCGAGCTGAGCAATCTGGACAAGGTGCTGTACCCGGAGTGCGGCACCACCAAGGGCGAGGTCATCGCCTACTACGCGGCCGTGGCGCCGGCGATGCTCCCGCACATCGCCGGCCGCCCGGTCACCAGGAAGCGCTGGCCGAACGGCATCGGCAGCCCCTCCTTCTTCGAGAAGAACCTGGCCGCGCACGCCCCCGCGTGGCTGGACCGCCGCACCCTCGAGCACTCCGACCGCACGGTCACCTACCCGCTGGTCGATTCCGAGGCCGGGTTGGCCTGGCTCGGCCAGCAGGCCTCGCTCGAGGTGCACGTGCCGCAGTGGCGGTTCGACGGCGACGCGCGGGGGCCCGCCACCCGGCTGGTCTTCGACCTCGATCCCGGGCCGGGCGCCGGGCTCGCGGAGTGCGCGCGGGTGGCCTGCCTGGTGCGCGAGCTGGTCGCCGACATCGGGCTGCGGATCTACCCGGTGACCAGCGGCAGCAAGGGAATCCACCTCTACGTCCCGCTGGAGCGGCCGGTCGGCTCGAAGGGCGCCTCCACCGTCGCCAAGCAGGTCGCCACCAACCTGGAGCGGCTGCACCCCGAGCTGGTGACCGCCACCATGGCGAAGTCGGCCCGGCCGGGGAAGGTCTTCCTGGACTGGAGTCAGAACAGCGCGGCCAAGACCACCATCGCCCCCTACTCGCTGCGCGGGCGGTCCGAGCCGAACGCCGCCGCGCCGCGCACCTGGGCCGAGATCGAGGACGGGGACTCCCTGCGGCACCTGCGCTTCGACGAGGTGCTCGCCCGCTACCTGGCCGACGGCGACCTGCTCGACGGCCTGGACGACCTCGGCCCCGACGCGCTGGCCAGGTACCGCTCGATGCGCGACCCGGCGCGCACCCCCGAGCCGGTCCCCGCGGCCCGTCCCGCGCCCGGCGATGGCAACCGCTACGTGGTGCAGGAGCACCACGCGCGCAGGCTGCACTGGGACGTCCGGCTGGAGCGCGACGGCGTGCTGGTCTCCTGGGCGGTGCCGAAGGGGCCGCCGACATCGACCGAGCAGAACCGGCTCGCCGTGCACACCGAGGACCACCCGCTGGAGTACCTGACCTTCCACGGCACCATCCCGAAGGGCGAGTACGGCGGCGGCGAGATGACGATCTGGGACTCCGGCACCTACGAGACCGAGAAGTGGCGCGACGACGAGGTCATCGTCCGGTTCCGCGGCGAGCGGCTGACCGGCCGCTACGCCCTCATCCGGACCAGGGGCAACCAGTGGCTCATGCACCTCATGCGCGAGCAGCCCGCGGGCGCCGAGCTGCCGCGCGGCCTCGCCCCGATGCTCGCCACCCCCGGCGAGGTCGGCGAGATCGACGAGCCGGGTTGGCATTTCGAGACCAAGTGGGACGGCTTCCGGATCATCCTGGAGTTCGACGGCGAGCGGATCACGCTGCGCAGCAGGCGCGGGAGCACGGTGAACGACCGGTACCCCCGAATCGCCGCGCTGGCCGCCGAACTCGCCGGGCACCGGGTGGTGCTGGACGGCGAGGCGGTGGTCTTCGACGAGCACGGCATCGCCAATCTCGCGCTCATGCAGGCGGATCCGGCCGCCGCGGTCTTCGTCGCCTTCGACCTGCTCTTCCTGGACGGCACCTCGCTGCTGCGCAAGCGCTGGACCGACCGGCGCCGGGTGCTGGAGGCGCTGGCCGCGACGGTGCCGGGGCTGCGGGTGCCGCCGCTGCTGGACGGTCCGGGCGCCGCCGCCGTCGCGCACAGCAGGGAGCAGGGGTTCGAGGGGGTGCTGGCCAAGCGCGGCGATTCGGTGTACCTACCCGGCAAACGCGGGCACGCCTGGGTCAAGCAGCGCAACTGGCGCACCCAGCGGGTGGTGATCGGCGGCTGGCGGCGCAGCGAAGCGCGCAGCTTCAAGTCGCTGCTGGTCGGCATCCCGCACGCGGGCGGGCTCTACTACGCGGGCAGGGTCGGCACCGGCTTCGACGAGAACGACCTCGCTGACCTGGCGGAACGCCTGAAGGGGCGGGAGCGCCGCACCCCGCCCTTCGACAATGCGCTCACCGCCGACGAGCGCAGGGAGGCGGTCTGGGTGGAGCCGGAGATCAGCGGCACCGTCCGCTTCATGAACTGGACCGAGGCGGGCAGGCTCTGGCACCCGGCCTGGCTGGGGGCGGACTGAACCGGGTTGCTCTCGGTACGCTGTCGGCCACGGTTGTCTCGACGCGAGGAGCGCACCATGGATTTCAAGAACCTGGCCGACCGGGCGCTGGATCTGGCCCGGCAGAACGCCGACAAGGTCGACGACGTCATCGACAGGACCGGTGACCTGGTCGACGAGCGGACCGGTGGCAAGTACGCCGACAAGGTCGACTCGGCGCAGGACGCGGCGAAGAAGGCTGTGCGCAAGGAGAACTGAACGACGGAGCCCGGCACCTCGCGAGGTGCCGGGCTCCGTTGCGCGCCTGCTCTACTTGGTGGCCCACTGGGTGGTGCCGGGCGGGGCGTTCAGCGTGTTGATCAGGTCGATGCCGGCCATGATCAGCGTCGGGCCGCCCGCGATGATGGTGCCGATGATGCCGCCGATCGCCGCGCCCGCGGTGACGCTGGCGATCACCGTCGGGCCGCCGATGATGCCGGTCAGCCCGATGAGCGCGCCGATCGCGGTGCCGATGAAACCGCCGATGGCGGTGGCGATGCCGAAGTTCGAGAGGAAGGCGTCCTGCGCCCGCAGGTTCTCGATCGGCGAGGCCACCGGGAGCGCCTGCGCGGGCCGGGCCGCCGCCTCGTTCTTCACCGGGGTCAACTCCAGCACCCGGTCCTCCTCGCGCACCGCGTGCGGCAGCGGGTACTCCGTGGCGCCATCCCGGATCGCGAGCGGCAGCGAGACCAGCACGGCGCCGGTCGAATCCTTGATCTCGACGGTCTCGCCCGCGAGCGCGAAGGTGCCGTTCGTGAGCGCGGTGACGACCTTCCCGTCCACCATCTTCACCTCGTACCCGACGTCCGGCGTCGGCGTCTCGGCTTGGGCGACGCCCGCGGCGACGGTGGCGGTGGCGAGCAGCGGCACGACGGCCGCGGCGATTTTGCGCAGAATCATTCCAGAATCCCATCTCCAGCACGTAGTGGTGGCGCACAGCCGCACGACGGATTCCTATCCCCCCGGAGTGCGGAATGGAGCCACGAATCAAGCCTGCTAACAGCTACTCCTGAGCGCAACCGTACCCCGGGTTATGGCGTGCCACACCCGAAACTTCAAGTATGTTTTCGCCCCCCACGGCGGGTGGAGTGGCCCATAGCCGGGCCCTATTTCAGCATGCCGAGTGCTGAACAGGGCGGATGCGTTTCGCGCACGGCGTGTCGGGGACCGATTCGGCGCGTCGCGCCGGCGAACACTGCGCAATCCGCCGCCGCGCTGCCCGTTCGCGATCCGCGATATCTTCTACGGAGCCGGTCGGTGCGGGGGACCGGGGCGGTCACGGGAGGGGACGATGGTACGGATCACGGACTTCATGGGGCGGGTGGGGGAGCTCCTGCCCGGCGACGACCGGGGCGGGGAGTACCTGGGCCGGCGGGTCGGGCAGGTCTTCGACTCCACCGTCGACACCACGGACGCGCAGCGGGAGGCGCAGGACGAGGGGAATCGGGCGCGGGAGCGGATCTACGCGGAGAACGCCGGGCTGAGCTCCGGGTTCGCCGGCGAGTTCGCGCCGCCGGTGCTCGGGCCCGCGGTGCTGGAGAACTTCCTCGGGATGTCGCACGAGGAGATCATGGGGTTCGTGCGCTCGATCCGGCCGGGGGAGATGGCCGAGAGCGTGAGCTCGTGGCGGCAGCTGGCGACCGACACCGCCGGGGCGGCCGCGGCCTTCCGGGACACGATCCTCGGGCTGATCACCGAGGGGTGGACCGGGCTGGCCGCGGCGAGCGCGCAGTCGAAGGTCAGGGAGTACGTCTCCGAGATGGGCGGGCTGGAGCAGGCCGCGAACCTGGTCGCGAACAAGGTGGAGGAGGCGTACTCCGGCTTCAACCAGGTCGTCGCGCAGATGCCGCACCCGCCGGAGCGGCCGGGGTCGATCACCTCGGCGGTGGTGAGCGCCATCCCCGTGGTGGGGTCGGGGGCGAGCGCGGCCATGTCGATGGCGTACGAGGGGCGGTCGGAGAATGCGCAGAACCGGGCGCGCGAGGTGATGGAGACCGTCTACAAGCCGGTCGCCACCCAGTCGGACACGAATGTGCCGCGCATTCCGGGGCCCGCGGCGCCGAGTGCGGTGGATCAGCCGGGTGTCGGGGTGCCGTCGGGCGTGCCGAGCGGGGCCGGGGCGCCGTCCCCCGGGAGCCCGGTGGGCACCGGTGCCCCGGAGGGGCGGGACGAGGAGGGCGCGGCGCCCGGCGAGGAGCCGTCGGTCACCGACGAGACCGGCACCGAGGACGAGGCCACCTCGACCGAGACGACGCCGACCGACACCGAGACCTCCACCGAGCAGCCGACCGGGCAGTCGCCGGACTCGACGGTGCCCGCCGGGACGGTGCCGTCGAGCACCGCGCCGACCGGCACCGACCCGACCCGCACCGACCCCAGCCGCACCGGCACGCCGACCGGAACGGGGAGCCCGGGTTCGCCGGGCACGCCGACGGTGACCCCGGCGCCGGGGCGCAGCATTCCAGGCACCGGGATGCCGGACCAGGCGGCGGCCGCGGCGGCGCGGTCGGCGAACCAGGTCGCGGGGCGGAACTCGATGATGGGGATGCCGGGCATGATGGGCGGCGCGCGCGGCAGGGGCGATGACGACCAGGAGCACCAAGCGCCGGAGTACCTGCGCCGGGTCCAGGAGGAGCTGCTGCCGCAGGACCAGAAGACGGTGCCGCCGGTGATCGGGGGCGAGTGATGCCGCCGAACGCCTGGCGGCTCACCGCGCTGGAGTTCCACGTGGCGTGGCGGGCGATGGATCGCGACCGGCTGCCGTTCCCGCTCACGCTGACCAGCACGGCGGCCACCGAGTTCGAGTTCGAGCAGCAGCGGGCCGCGGCCGCGGGGGCGCTCTACGAGCGGCTGCGGGTGGACGACACCATGTTCCGGGCGCTGCACGCGCTGGTCGAGCCGCTGGTGCGGGTGGAGTTGCTCGGGTACCTGCCCGGCGACCGGCGGCTGCGGCTGAGCGCGGGGATCGACAACGACCTCGGGGCGATCGCCACCCAGGGGGAGGACGGCGGGATCGTGCTCGCCCTGCGGCCGCACGCGCACCTGGTGCGCCGGGTGCTCGCGGTGCTGCCCGAGTGCGCGCCGGGCTCCGGGCCCGGGTTCCGGGCGCACCCGGACGAGCTGCGGCCCGGAGCGGACGGGCTGCGCGGGCGTTCGCACGCGCTGACCCCGCGGGACCAGGCCGTGCGGCTGCTGGAGGGGCCGCACCGCTGCTACACCGAGATCCGGGTCGACACCGGCCCCGCGCTGGACGGGTGGCAGGAGGGCGGTGAGGTGCTGCAGGTGGTCGACCGCGCGGACGGGCGGTACCTCGTCACGCGGACGCACGTGGTCGAGGCGGTGCCCGGAACGCCGGAGCGCCTCGCCGCAGCGCTCGGCACGCGGGTCGAGGCGGCGCTGGAGAGGGCGCGGGAGCCGCTGCGGCGCTGAGCCGTTCGCCCGGCGGGCCGCCGCGTGGGTGCAGGCCATACGCGCCCAGAGGCGCGGGGCAACGGGCGACCCGTAGGCGCGGGCCACCGGGCGGCCTTGCGGGCGCGGAGGCACGGGTGCCCCGCGGGTCGGGGTGTGCGGCCTCGGCTGGCGCCGTCAAGTTTGCGCGGGCCTACAGGGCGAGCGACAGGCCCACCGATCCCGCGCAGACCGCGACGACGAGGGCGATGGCGACGGCGTCGGCACGGCCGGGACGGCTGGGGTGCGCGGTGAGCATGCCGGTGCCGCCGCGCGCGGTGATCGCCTCGCCCAGCTCGGCGGCGCGCCGGGTGGCGACCGCCATGGCGGCGGTGAGGATGTCGACCAGCGGATTGTCCTCGGCGCTCGGCACCAGCCCCGCGCGCGGCCGGAGCCTGCGGGCGGCGCGCAGCACCCGGATCTCCTCCAGCAGCAGCGGCAGGCTGCGCAGGGTGAGCGCGACGACGACGGCCCATTCGTCCACCGGCATCCGCAGCCTGCGCAGCGGCCTGCCGAGCCGGGCCAGCGCGGGCGCGATCTCGCCCATCGGGGTGGTCCAGGCGATCAGGAAGGACGCCGCGAGCAGGATCATGCCGAAGGCGAAGATCTGCAGGAAGCCGAGCACCGCGCGGCTGCCGATCGGCGCGTTGAGCAGGACGCCGAGCAGCACCAGCCCCCAGAACCACCACGGCAGCCGGGGCAGCGTCCGCAGCGGGAGCCGCGCCACCACCCCGATCAGCACCAGGAACACCGCGAGCGCGCCGAGCACCGGCCAGGACGGCAGCACCATGAGCACCAGGCTGATCAGCAGCGCGGCGATCATCTTGGTCCCGGCCCAGAGCCGGTGCACCGGGCTGTCGCCGGGCACCCGGCGGAACAGTACGAGGCTCATCGCTGCCCTCCGTCCAGGCCGAACGCGGTACCCGGCCGCAGCCGCGGCGCCTGCGCGGGCACCGCGTCCCGCGCCGTCTCCGGGATGCGCCCCTGCTCCAGGTGCACGGTGCGGTCGCAGACGGCGGCCATGTCGTCCACGTCGTGCGAGATGACGATCAGCGTGTGCCCGGCGTCGCGCAGCCGGGCGAGCAGCTCGACGATGTCGGCGCGGCCCTCGGGGTCGAGCCCGGCGAGCGGCTCGTCCAGCACCACCACCTGCGGCCCGCTGGCCACGATCGCGGCGAGCACCACCCGCTTGGCCTGGCCGCCGCTGAGCTCCTCGATCGAGCGCGCGGCCAGCGCGCGGTCCAGCCCGACCGCGTCCAGCGCCCGGCCCACCGCGCCGGAGCCCGCGGCGCGGCCGCCCCAGTCCGCGATCTCCTCGCCCACCCGCTGCCGCTGCAGCTGCAGCCTGGAGTGCTGGAAGGCCAGCGCCACCCGCCCGATCTGCCCGCTCACCGGCTTGCCCGCCAGCTCGCAGCGCCCCGAGCTCGGCTCGACCAGCCCGGCCATGATCCAGGCCAGCGTCGACTTGCCTGATCCGTTGCCGCCGACGATGAGCAGCGCCTCGCCGCGGCGCACGGTGAGGTCGATGCCGAAGAGCGCGGGCGCCTCCCACGGGGTGCCGCGGTTGTAGGTGTGCTCGACCCCGTGCAGCTCCAGCACCGGCGGGCCCATCGGCGCGCTGCGGCGGTCGTCGGCCGGGCGGCGCCAGCTGGGCAGGTGCTCGACGGTGCGGCCGCGGGCCAGGTGCACCACCCGGTCGGCGGCCGCCGCGTCGGCTTCGTGGTGCGTGACCAGCACGACCGCCATCGGGTGGCGCTTGGGCAGCCCGCCGAGCAGCGCGACGAGTTCGCGCCTGCCCTGCGGGTCGATCATCGAGGTCGCCTCGTCGGCGATGAGCAGCGCGGGCCGCCTGGCCAGCGCCGCGGCCACCGCGAGCCGCTGCTGCTGCCCGCCGGAGAGCGCCGCCGTCTCCCGCTCGCCGAACCCGGCCAGCCCGACCTCGGTGAGCAGCGCGTCGACGTCGACCTCGGCGGCGCGCTCGGCGGAGAGCCCCCACACCACGTCGTCGGCGACCAGCACGCCCAGCGTCTGGCTCTCCGGCCGCTGCAGCACCAGCGCGGTGCCGCCGAGGTGCCCGAGCCCGGCCGAGCCGGGGCGGGAGACCGCGCCCGCGGTCGGCGGCCTGCCCGCGAGCAGCCTGGTCAGCGTGGACTTCCCGGAGCCGTTGTGCCCGACGACGGCGACGAACTCGCCCTGCGCGACGGTCAGGTCGATGCCGCTCAGCGCGTCGGCGGTCGCGCCGGGGTAGCGGTAGCCCGCGCCGTGCAGCGTGACCGGCAGCGGCGCGATCGGACGGTCGTCGGGCGGGGCGTCCAGCCGGTCCCGGCTCGGCAGCCAGGCCAGCCGGTCCAGCACCGCGCCGAGCACGTACCAGGAGAGCACGGCGGCGGCCAGCATGCCGACCAGCACGCTGCTGCCGATGAACAGCCACCACCAGCGCAGCACCAGCTCGGTCGCGTCGGCGATCCACCGCCCGACCGCCTCGGACCAGGACTGCCTGGCGGTGAGGTTCGCCAGCCCGCGGCTGGTATTGCGGATGGTGGTGAAGAGGAGTTCGCGCAGCGGCGCGAAGAGCAGCAGCGCACCGACCGAGAGCACCGCCCAGACCAGCCCGGCCAGCGTGGCGAGGCCGAGGACCGGGAACAGCCCGCCGCCGCGGCGCTTGACGATGCCGATGATGCCGCCGAGCGTCGCGGTCGCGGCCAGCCCGGTGGCGGGGGCGAGCCCGGCCGCCACGAAGGTCACCAGCGCGCTCGCCACCGCGGCGGTGGCCAGCGCGCGCAGCCGGTAGCGGTGCGCGATCATGCCGAGCGGCACCGCGGCCACCATCTGCAGCGCCGCCGCGAAGGGGACCACCGAGCCGACGGTGATCAACCCGACCGTCATGCCGCCGAGTACCGCCCCCGTCGCCAGCTCGATGGGGCGCAGCGGGCCGTGCGCCTGCGGTGCGGCGCTCGGGGACAGTTCGGTCACGGCACAAGTCTGCCGGCCACGTAGGTCTTGCATCCATGCGCATGTACGCATATTTTTGACCGGTGGGACACGATCACGCACACGGACCAGGGCTCGCACACGCGGAGAGCGCCTCCGCCAAGTACGTGCTTCGGCTCGCGCTGGCGCTCGGCATCGGGCTCGCCGTCATGGTGGCGGAGGGCGCCGTCGCGATCGCCACCGGCTCGCTGGCGCTGCTCTCGGACGCCGCGCACGTCCTCACCGACGTGCTCGGCATCGCCATGGCGCTCACCGCGATCCTCTTCGCCAAGCGCAGCAGGCCGACCTTCAGCCGCACCTTCGGCTACTACCGGGCCGAGGTCTTCGCCACCCTGATGAACGCGCTGCTGCTCTTCGGCGTCGCGGGTTACGTGCTCTACGAGGCCGTTTCGCGGATCGGCGAGCCGCCGGAGGTGCCCGCGGTGCCGGTGCTGGTGGTCGGGGTGATCGGCCTGGTCGCCAATGTCGCCGCCTTCCTGCTGCTGCGCTCCGGCGCCGAGGAGAGCCTCGCGGTGCGCGGCGCCTACCTGGAGGTGCTGGCCGACCTGCTCGGCTCGGTGGGCGTGATCGTGTCGGCGATCGTCACGCTGACCACCGGCTGGCCGTACGCGGACATGATCGTCGGCGTCGCGATCGGGCTGTGGGTGCTGCCCCGCACCTCCGTGCTGGCCAAGCGGTCGCTGCGGATCCTCTTCCAGCACAGCCCGGAGGAGCTGGACGTGGCCGAGGTCGCCGCCGCGCTCGGCGGGATCGATGGCGTCGCCGACGTGCACGACCTGCACGTCTGGACGCTCACCTCCGGCATGGAGGTCGCCTCCGCGCACGTCACCACGGCCGCGGGCTACTCCGGCGACGACGTGCTGCACGCCGCGCAGCACCTGCTCGCCGAGCGCTTCCGGATCGAGCACGCGACGCTGCAGGTGGAGAGCACGGACAGCGCGAAGCGGTGTTCCGAACTCTCCTGGTGAGCACCGATCCGGCCATCCGGCGCACCCGCGCGGCGCCGCGCGGACATAATGTCCGGCGTGGGGCGGGTACTCGATCCGGGAGTCCGTGACTGGAACTTTCCGCGCGGAGTCGCGAGCGTGGCGCTGATGGCGGGCTACGCCGCGGAGCACGGCGTGCCCGCGGCCAGGGTGCTGGCGGGCACCCCGCTCACCCCGGCCGCGGTCCGTGACCCGGACGGCCAGATCGACGCCCGCACCGAGCTCGCCGTCGTCCGCAACCTGGTGCGCGCCTTCGGCGACCACCCGGCGCTCGGCGTTCGGGTCGGGGCGCGGTACCGGATCACCACCTTCGGCATCTTCGGCTTCGCCTGCGTGAGCAGCCCGACGCTCGGCGAGGCGATCGAACTCGCGCTGCGCTACCTGGAGCTGTCGTTCACTTTCTGTATTCCGGTGGCGCACTGGCGCGGCCGGGAGTTCGTCGCGGTGGTGCACGACGAGGCGGTCCCCGCCGACGTGCGGCGCTTCCTGGTCGAGCGGGACGTCACCGCCATGCACCGCATGATGAGCGACCTGATCGGCCGCCCGCTCCCGCTCACCAGGGCCGAGTTCCACTACCCCGCCCCGGCCGACCCGGCGCCGCTGCGCCGCGTCACCGGGGTCGAGCCCGCCTTCGACCGGCCGGAGAACCTGTTCGCCGTCGACCCGCGGGTGCTGGAGCAGCCGCTTCCGCTCGCCGACCCGAGCACCTGGGCCCTCTGCCTGAACCAGTGCCGCGACCTGGTGCACCGCCGCCGGGCCAGGACCGGGATCGCCGCCGAGGTCAGGGCGCGGCTGGTGCCCGGCGACGCCGTCGGCTTCGCCGCGCCGCCCGGAATCGACGCCGTGGCGCGGGATCTCGCCATGAGCACGCGCACCCTGCGGCGCAAGCTCGACGCCGCGGGCACCAGCTACCGCGCACTGCTCGACGAGGTGCGGCACGCACTCGCGGAGGAGATGCTGACCGCGACCCCGCTGTCGGTGAGCGACGTCGCGATCCGCCTCGGCTACGCCGAATCATCCACCTTCATCCACGCTTTCAAGCGCTGGACCGGGGAGACCCCCGCGGTCTACCGGCGGTTGCGGGTCCGGCGCTAGGCGCCCTCGCCGCGACCGCGGCGGCTGCCGGTGTAGGCGATCTCGCGGATCCTGCCCACCGCCTTCGGCACCATGACCACGTTCTGCGGGGCGTTCAGCATGGGGTCGAAGTAGTCGGTGCGCTGCTCGGCGGGCTCGGCGAGGCGCAGTGCCAGGGTGGCGATGTGCTGCTTGGGCACCCCGAGCCCGGAGGCGTAGAGCCGGAAGGTGGCGAGGTTGTCGCGCAGGTGCTCGGCGAGGTCGGTGATCGAGGCCGTTTCCGGCTGGCCCGGGTCGGGCTCGGCGAAGATCCAGATCGGGTTGGAGTTGCCGAAGCGGTACGGCACCAGGCTGCCGTAGCGGGCGCTGCCCCAGCCGCGGGTCAGCGTCACCAGCAACCGGCCCACCAGGCTCTCGCCGGTGGTGGCGAGCGCGAAGTCCCACGGCTTGTCGTCGTGGTCGAGTACCCGGAAGGCGAGGCCGAGGATGTCCGGCCAGCCACTCGGGGTGCCGGTGCCCTTGGAGAGCCGGGCGATCACCGCGCGCTCGCCGGAGCCGAAGAGCGCCTCGAACTCCGGCTCGGCGTGCAGCCTGCCCGCCAGCTCCAGGCCGTCCGGGTGGAAAACGCGGGCGTGCCGCAGCCGGGCGCCGACGGCGAAGGCGCCGCGCAGCGCGGCCGCGGGGAGCTCGGCCGCCTTGGCGACGGGTGCGGGGGTGGTGAGAGTGGGCAGCGTGAGGCTGGGCATGCTCGGGCCTTTCCATCGGAGCGGCAGCGTCGTCGCTGATTCCTCCCCCGATTGCCCCGCGCCCGGAGCGGTAAACGGCGCCGCTCAGTCCGGCTGCACGCTCACCCGGCCGCCCGCCGGGACCGTCCGGAAGTGCGTGACCAGGCGATATGCCCCGTCGTCTGCCCGATCGACGACGTGCAGCGCGTAGCCGGGGTCCGGGGCGTAGTCCATGACGTGGTCCGGTGCGTCCAGCTCCCACTCGCCGCGCAGCACCGAGGCCGTGCTCGGGCCGGTGACCAGCGGCTTGCCCCCGAACTGGGCGGTGATCGGGGAGTGCGCGTGGCCGGTGAGCACCCCGGCGATCCGGTCGCTGCCCGCCACGATGGCGGCCAGCGGCGCCGGGTCGGCGAGCGCGATGGCGTCGACGATGGGGCTGTGCACCCGGACCGGCGGGTGGTGCAGCGCCAGCAGGACCGGGCCGTCGCCGTCGGCGAGGGTGGCGCGCAGCCAGTCGTAGCTCTCGGCGCTGAGCCTGCCGCCCGGCTCGCCGGGGACGCTGGAGTCGAGCAGGACGGCGGTCAGCTCGCCGATCCGGTGCACCTGGTTCAGCGGGGCGTCGGAGGGGGTGGTGCCGAGCAGGTCGGCGCGGAGCGCGGCGCGGTCGTCGTGGTTGCCCGGCGCGAGGAAGAGCGGCAGGTCGGTGCGGAGCGCCTGGGTGGCCTGCGCGTACTGCTCCGGTTTGCCCGCGTCGGTGATGTCGCCGGTGTGCAGGATCGCGGCCGGTGGGCGCCGGAGCTCCGCCAGGTGCGCGAGGACGCGGGCCGCGCGTTCGGCATTGCGGGCGCCGAGATCGAAATGGGTGTCGCTGACCTGAGCCACCAGGATCATCGGCATATCGCCTTCCGCGAAGAGACCGCATCATTGCGTCGGGAGCTGCCCGGAGACCGGGCTCTTCCAGGCTAGAACAGGGGGTGAGCGGGGGACACGGTGAGGTGGGCCACGGTGCGTGAGGAGGTGGTCGGGGTTGCGTGTCACCCGGGGAAGGTGCCCAGCACCTGTTCTGGATCGATGCCGGGCAGCACGGCCCAGAAATCCGGGCCCGGGTCGGCGGTGAGGTCGAGCGGCGCGGGCTCGTAGTCCAGCCGGAGCTTCCAGGAGTGCAGCGCGGTGCGCGGCTCGGTGCCCGCCCGGTCGAAGAGCGGGTCACCGACCAGGGCGTGGCCGATCCAGGCCAGGTGGACGCGGATCTGGTGCCTGCGCCCGGTGATCGGCCGCACCGCGAGGAGCGCGCGCGCACCCGCCCGGTGCACGGTGTGGAAGTGCGTGGTCGACGGGTAGTTCTTGCCCGCGAGGACGTCGCCCTCCGCCACCGACCACCGGTCGCCGGTGCGCTGGATCGCTTCGCGCGGCGCCGCGATCCGCACCCGGTTCTTCCGACCGACCCCGAGCGGCAGCTCGATGACGCCGTTGTCGGGCAGCTCCGCGCCGGTGACCACCGCGAGGTAGGTCTTGGCCGCGGTGCGCGCGGCGAACTGCTTGGTGAGCGGGCCGTGCGCGGCCAGCTCCCTGGCCAGCAGGACCAGCCCGGAGGTCACCTTGTCGATCCGGTGCACCGGGTAGAGCGTCTCGCCCGCCGCCGCGGCGAGCTCGACCAGGTCGGTGTCGTGCCGCTCCCCGGTCACCGAGATCCCGGCGGGCTTGTTCAGCGCCAGGACCGCGTCGTCGGCGTAGAGCAGCGACGCGCGCCGCAGGGTCGCCCAGTCCGCGGTCATCAGCGCCGGTCGCGCGGGCGCAGCACGTGCGGCCGCAGCCGATTGAAGCCGCGCACCCGGACGCTGCGCAGGTGCCGGATGGTGAACTGCGGTTCGTCGGCGAGCGCGCTCGCCGTCGCGTCGTCGATCAGCACCGTCCCCGGCCTGGCGACGCCGGTGAGCCGGGCCGCGATGTTCACCACCGAGCCGTAGAGGTCGCCGAAGCGCTGCAGCGCGGGCCCGTAGGCGACGGCGACCCGCAGGTCCGGCGTCCCGCCGACCATCATGGTCGACTCCTGGACGGCCAGCGCGATCTTCGCCGCCTGCAGCGGCGTCTCGGCGGCGAACATGACCTCGTCGCCCACGTTCTTGATCACCCAGCCGCCGTTCTGCGTGATCGCGGCCGTCGTCGTCGACTCGAACGCCTCCAGCAGCATCCCGAGCTCGTCCGGGTGCAGGTGCCTGGTCAACCGGGTGTACCCGACCATGTCGGCGAACCCGACCGCGAGCGTGCGGGTGCTGTCCTCACTGCCGCCGTTCCCGTCCAGCGAGCGGGTGATCGCCGCCGCCAGGTGCCGCCGCCACGCGTACTTCTGCAGCTCCTCGAACTGCGCCACCGCCGATTCCGTTGCCGCGCGCACACTCTCGGGCGAGCCGTCCGAGCGCTGCAGGATCTCCGACGCCACCAGCTCGGCCTGCCACTCGGCCAGCCGCGCCATGCTCTGCCCGAGCGTGCGGGCCGCCGCCGCGGCCGCCCGCGGATCGGTCTCCTCGAAGACCGCGAGCCCGCGGAACCCGCGCACCGCCGCCACGTCGGCATCGGTGTACTCCACCGCGTCGTCCGCCCCGGCCGGGAAGCCGAGCGCGCTCCACAGCCGCCGCGTCGTCTCCGGCTCGACCCCGGCCCGCTCCGCGACCTTCGTGCGGTCGTAGCGCCGCTCGCCGTCGAGCAGGTACGTCTCGATGATCGCCCGGGCCTGCTCGGAATTCTCGGTGGAGACCATGGGGTAACCCTACGGTGCCGCGCGCCGGGGCCGCGCGGGCTCGTGACAGGTCACTGTCCGGCCCACCAGCGCTCGAGTTCCGCGTCGTCGCCGATGCCGAGCGGTGGCCGGTACCCGTCGCGGAGCGGGAACACGGTGGCCCCCGTCCGGACCGCGATCTCCCGGATCGCGGCGGTGTCCGGGTCGTCGCGCGGGTCGAGCGGGGTGAAGGTGTCCGGGCCGAGCGCGTGCCAGAGCGCGATCAGCTCGATGTCGTTCTGCGTCTCGGCCGCGAGCGCCACATCGTGCACCGCCTCGGCCAGCCGCACCTTCGCGACCGGCGCCGCCTCCGGCACCATCCGCCGCCACAGCGCGGTGCCCGCGTCGCAGTACAGGTACGGCGGGTCCACGTACCCCCGCTCCAGCCACTCGGAATCGTCCGCGCTGTCCGAGAGCGCCGTGAATTCCGTCATGGCGTCCAGCGTTTCGCGGAGCCGCGGATAATCCGGGTGCGCGCTCAGCGGGAACCGGTGCGTGAACCCGTGCTCGAGCAGGATCTCCATCAATTGGAAATGCGTGAACTTGCAGTCCCACTCCGCCTGGAACCCGTACAGCGCGACGAAGTGATCCCGCCACCCCGGCTCACCGGTGGCGTGCAGCGCGCGAACGGACCCCTCGACCAGGTCCTCGATCAGGTGCATCGACACGGAAGAATTGTGCCGGAGCCCGCCGCCCCGATTCGCGGCGGCGGGCGCTACCTCCGGCTACGCCTGGATGACCTCGACCCGCGTCAGCGCATTGAACGAATCGCAGGCCGCCCACGACTGGTTCTGCCCGTACTGCACCGGCCCGTACTTCCAGTACGTGAACGGCACCGGCCAGGCCACGCAGGTCAGCTTCACCTGGTGCCACGTCGGCAGCTCGCAGTTCGCCATTCCGCCGGTATTGAAGATGTTGTAGACGCGGCAGTTCGCCTGCCACACCGGCACGTCGGCCTGGGCGACGCCGCTCCCGGCGAGCACAGCGGCGCCGGTAGCGATAGCGACGAAAGTGCTGGCGGCGAGCCGCTTCACAGAACGCATGGTCGAACCTCCTGAGTCGATGTTGCCTGGAAGATCGCTAGGGGTTCTCAGATGTTACTCAGGAACGTCATGAACGGCGCGCATTGCGCGTTGCCGAGTGTGAACTGGAAACGGCCCGCGTTCCACCGTCGCTATCGCGGTGTATCCGAGCGGAATGCAGCTCGGGAATCGCGGTCACGCTTCCCCGCCGCACCGCTTCTCGAGCTCTGCCCGGACCTCGGCCATGTCGAAAGTAGCGTCCGAGTCGAAGTCCACCCTGGACTGCCGGAGATCCGCCAGGGTCCGGCTGTCACTCAGGATCTCCAGCGTTTCGTACTCCGCGACAGAAATCAGCGCCAGGTCGATATCAGTGACGGGGATGATCTCCATGAGTTCGTAGTCTGGCAGTTCGCTCATTGTTGCGCCCTGAAATCTGGCTGGCTCTGGGCCGGAGGCCTTTTTGAAGACTCGGATCGGAGCGGGCTGTGACGCCCCATGCAGCGCTCGACGACATCTAGGCCAGCACGGAACATCTGGCACCCCGCGCCTCCGTCGCGCATCTGGCACAGCGGGGCTGACGGAGGCGAGGTGTGGAATTCGGGGCCGGTCAGGTGCGCGCGAGCGTGTCGCCGCGGCCGAGCGCGGCGACGACGTCGGCCAGTTCGTCCACGCCGCGGGCGGCGCGGATCTCGGCCGCGAGCCGGGCGGCGGCGGTGCGGTAGCGCGGGGCGGCCAGGATGCGGCGGACGGCGCGGCGCAGTTTCGCCGGGCGCGGCCTGCCGGTGCGCAGGTCGATGCCCGCACCCGACCAGGCCACCCGGGCGGCGACCTCCGGTTTGTCCTCGCTGGCACCGGCGACCACCAGCGGAACGCCGTGCGCGAGTGCGTAGTGCACCCCGCCGTACCCGCCGTTCGTGACGAACACGTCGACGTGCGGGAAGAGCCGGTCGTAGGGCAGGTACTCGGCGGCCCGCACATTGTCGGGCAGCGGGCCCAGCTCCGCGACCGGCCGCCCGCCGGTGGTGACCACCACCAGCACGTCGTCCGCCGCGAGCGCCTCGATGGCGGGCCGGACGAGCGCGGTCGGGTCGGTATTGGCGATGGTGCCCTGGGTGACCAGCACGACCGGGCGGTCCCCCTCGAGCTCCGCCCACCAGTCCGGGAGCTCGCCACCGGTGGCGGGCGGAATGATCGGCCCGGCGAAGCGGATCGGCACCGTCGCGTCCGGCCGCGGGTACTCGAACCCGGGCACCGACAACTGGACGACGGCGTCGACGGTGCGCAGCAGGTCGAGGACGAAAGCCCCGGCGTCGCGGCCGTGAATGTCGCGGAACACGCCGTCCAGCTCGGCCTGCACCGGCGCGAACAGCCGCCCGACGACCCCGCGCAGCAGCGCGTTGCGCGGCCGGTTGAGCGGCCCCTCCCACGGCCGGATGCCGAGCCCGAACGGCGCCACGTGCGCGGAGGAGAGCGGCAGCGGCAGCACCCCGGCCACGAGCACCGGCGGCCGCTCGGCGCGGTCGTGCCCGGCCAGCAGCACCGCGCCCATGAAGGTCGGGTCGGCCAGCACGACGTCCGGCGGTGCCGCGGCGGCGAGGGTGAGTTCGCGCAGTGCCGCGTACTGCGCGCGGGCGGGCACCAGGAAGGTCTGGGCGATGTCGTAGCGCAGCCCGGCGATTCCCGTCGGGCGATCCGGGTTGGCTTCGGCGAGCGTCCGGTCGTCGTAGTCGGCGTCCGCGGGCAGCGGCACGAACTCGCTGCCGGTCCCGGCGACTGCGTCCGCGAACCGCGCCCCGGTCAGCACGGTCACCCGCTCCCCGCGCCGCACGAGATCGGCGGCGATCCCGAGCATCGGCGTCACGTGGCCGTGGATGGGGACGCTGGCAAGCAGGTAGTGCGGCATGGGCTTCCTTCGTTCTCCGGGAGCGGTCGGAGGAATATGGCCGCTGGACGCCGTCGGCGTTTCACTTCGGGGGAAAGCTGACGGCGGCCCGGGGGCTCGCAAGATGCAGCGCGGGCGGGTCTGCGCTATGGCGTACTCATTGCGTACGAGCAGGGTTCGGTGGGTAGCTGCCGAAATCGGCGGAGGTCCTGAACTGCGATTACGCGTGTGCCCTCGGCAGGACACGCAGAACATGGGCAACTGTAAAACGCCTGGTCATCGCCGATTCATATTTGATCTAACGCTTCAGGGTTGAGCGGTACGGGCTGATTCCCGGTTTTCGATGGGTGATTCAGCTGAGATCTGCGTTGGGTTATTGCCAGACGAGGAGGGTGTGTGTAACGGGGGTGATGGGGCTGGGTTGTGTGGTGCCGGTGATGTGGAGGGTGTGGGCTCCTGGTGGTGGGGGTGGGTAGGTGAGGTGGGCTTGGTTGTTGTGGATGCGTGGTCGTTGGGTGGGGTGTGTGGGGGTGCCGTTTTCGGAGATGAGGTGGGCTTGGATGGCGGGGGTGCGGTGGTCGCCGGGTTCGATGTCGATGGTGGCGGTGAGGGGTTCTCCGGCGAGTAGGAGTTCGGGTGCGGTGATGCGGATGGGGATGGGTGTGGTGGCGCGGCGGCGGACGGGTGCGGTGAGGATGGATTCGATTTCGTCGAGGACGCCGGGGTGGTTTTGGAGTGCGCCGTGTGTTTCGACGATGCGGCGGACGCGGTTGGTGTCGGGTGTGAGGTCGTGGCGGAGGGCGCCTGCGAGGGGGACGGTGGCGTCGCCGTAGTCGTTGTCGCCGTCGATGGTGTCGAGGGGTTCGAGGCGTTGTTGGTCGTAGCGGAGTGTGGTGGGGGTGGTTTGGCGGATGCCGATGATGGCGTGGGTGGTGTCGAGGCTGGCGGGGCGGTTGTTTTCGGCGGTGGTGAGTTGGTGGTGGAAGGTGAGGCCGTCGGTGAGCATGCGGGTGTCGAGGTCGGGGAGGGTGATTTCGTCGAGTCGGTGCAGGGTGCCGTTGTCGTGGATGCAGGCGTAGTCGGGCAGGAGTTGGTGGGTGGAGGGGAGGCTGCGGGCGAAGGTGGTGAGGTCGATGCCGATGGGGCCGATGCCTTTTCGGACGCCGTTGACGAGTTGGTCGACTGTTTTGGCTGCGCCTCGGTAGGGGGTGCCGATGGTGATCAGCGCTTTGGTGTGTTCGTGGCCGCCGTGGTGTTCGATGTACCAGCGGGCGATGAGCCCGCCCATGGAGTGGCAGATGAATGTGGGGGACTGCTGCATGGGTTGGTGACATCTGATCTGTGGTGCCGTGGGGCACTGCTGGAAGGATGGACACCGTGCCCAAGCCCTATCCCCGAGAG